>NZ_JAUBPR010000125.1:0-18006 GCF_036700845.1 Microcoleus sp. S13_C5 | reverse complement strand
CTGAATCTGTCTTGAGTACTCGTTCTGGTCGGATTCCTCCTTCTCTTGTGCCACGCTAACCCCGTGAACTTCTACGACAAATGAAGCTAGCAAAATATGCAAAATATTGGGTAGAGTCATTACTAGGGTTGACAGAGTCAGCTCATTTATTATTAAATATAAGCCAAAGCTAGAGGGGTGAGGTGGATTTAACAGCCATGAGAACGAAAAATGAGATAAAGTTTTTAACAAAGCTGTTGAATATAGAGGGAATAAAAGTAATCTCACATCGCCAGCATGAAGGGATTGGAATTATTTTACAGCTCGAACAAATTGGAAAGGAAAGTAGCTGTCCCCGCTGTGGGACAAAAAGCCATAGATTACATCAAAATCATCGAACTAGCGTCAAAGATTTACCGTGGGGAGAGAACTTCGTATTTTTAGAGATTAACAGACGACAGTTTAAATGTGAAAAATGTGGCAAGCCATTTAGTGAAGAGTTAGAGTTTGTCAGAAAAAGAAGAAGCTATACGAAACGGCTAGCCAGGAAAATAATTCAAGAAGTGTTAGAGAACGATATCCACAGCGTAGCCAAAAAAGGAGTAGTGACAACAGAAGAAATAGAAAGGATGTTGAAAGATGCAGCGAAAGAATACTTGAAAGCCAAGCCTCTAGGCTCCTTTGATTGGATGGGTATAGGGTCTGGTGCAGATGCTTCCGGCCCAGGTGGTGTTGCTGTTGGCAATGTAGTTTCCTTTGTTGGTTGTGTGGGTGGTGTTTCCCCTATTAGTGATGCTGTGGGTGTTGTTGCTAGCGATACAACGAATGGTGGTGCTTGCACACCTGTTTTTATGTGTGTTAGCTTATTACGTAGAAGGGCATAGGTGTCAACGACTACCGTCCCTCGTCGTTCTTCGAGAATGAGGAGTAGTTGAATGCTTCTGATTCAGGGCCGATGGTTGTTGTGGTTAAGCCATCCACTCCCGCAAAACGGAAAGCTTCAACAAAATTTTCTTCTGAGGGTGTTCCAGCTCCAAGTTTTTGGACGTTAATAACAAATTTAAATTTATCGACAATCGCTAAAAATCGAGTGTAGCCTAAATTGCGTCGGGTTTCAGTTAGTTTCGACAAGCTGACGATGCCGGCTGCTTTGCAACGCAGAGAACTTTGGATTTACGGAAGGTTTCCTAATATTGTAGTCATCTATTGGGCGAGGGCATGAGCCCTATTGCCCGACTAATAGGGGTTTTGCTTGGATGCGATCGACCACAAGGGGAAAGTTCCGCTAGAAAAGTTGAGACTATTTCAACTTTGTGATCGCTTTCGGGAAAGCAACGCTTACGCATCACATCAGTCTGAAGCAAAGCGAGATCGCTTTCTATTTAGCTATCAAAAACAACGAAACTATACTTAAATCTTGCACCAGTCGAATAATCTCACATTCCATCTGCCCTGCTTGACAACAAAGGTTAAAACCCAAAGTTAATTTCTGGCTTCTCTGACTGGGGTGAAACTTTCTAATTGGTGCATTGTCTTACTTAGAGGCATCCAGCACATCCATGAATTTTCCATTCAAAGCACGTTTGAAGAGCCAGAAGAATTCACCAAAAATGGTGATGCCGTTAATTAACCAACATTGGTTGGTGCGGATCGTGCTGCGCTCCATTTCCTACTTCCGCAAAGACTTATGGCTGATCGTTACGCTCTTGCTTTTGATCGGAGCATCGGTGCTTTTCAACCTTCTCAACGCCTGGCCGATAGCGATTCTAGTCGATACGGTTTTGTCACCAACTCCGAAATCCAACTGGATTCATACGCTGTTTCTTGCTCCGTTCGGTGAAAGCACGCTGAACCGAATTTTCGGAATGGCGTTCGTCGCGATGATGATCAGAATCCTGAGTGAGACCGTCTTCATGCTTCGTAGGATGTTGAACTACCGCATCCAGTACAACGGAACCTTGCGCGTTCGCACCGAACTCTACGACAAAATGCAGGCGCTGAGCCTCGGCTGGCACGGTTCGCGATCGCAGGGTGACGCAATCTATCGGTTGAGCTACGACAGCCTCGGGCCCTGGGGGGTGATCGATACGCTCATCGGCTCCACTGCCGCATCGGTAACGCTGACGGCGATGATCTGGATCATGCTGTCGCGCCACGTCCTTCTCACCGTGTTTGCACTTTCGTTCACTCCGCTTTTAATACTGGCGAATTGGTACTTCGAGGGAAGGATTAGGAGTCGAGCCCTTGAGTCGAAGCAGACCGATGCGGTCATGACCTCAACCATGCAGCAAGCTATAGATTTGATTGGACTAATCCAGTCGTTCGGTCGAGAAGCAACGGAATCGCGGCGCTTCGGGCAGGCGGTCGAACGCAGCGTCAAGGCATCCATGCGACTCAATTGGCAAGAAAACCTCTATCCGCTAGCGGTTCAGGTAGTCTTTGCCCTGGGAAGCGGGGTAATCTTAGGCTACGGCGGATATCTAGTCTATCGCGACCAGTTCTTGCGTCCGGTGCAGAGCGGCGTGACCATTGGCGATCTGCTCGTATTCATGGCGTACCTGGGGCAGTTCTGGGACCCGATAGGTTGGGTGTTGGGGTTCACTACTAAGATACAGACGTTTGTAGCTTCATGCGATCGCGTATTTACGATTATTGACGAGCCGCCTGCCATAAAAGATGAGCCTGATGCGCGCTCGCTTCCCGTTTATCCCCGCACACTAACACTTGCCGACGTGAGCTTCGAGTACAACTCTGGGCAACCCGTCTTACGGAACATCAGTGCTAGTATCGAGCCGGGTCAGATGGTGGCGTTTTTGGGTCCTAGCGGAACGGGAAAGAGTACGCTACTCAATCTTTTGCCCCGCTTCTATGACCCGACATCGGGCAGCATCCTCCTCGACGGCTTCGACCTCCGCACCCTTAAGATTGCCGATGTTCGCAAGCACATGGCGCTCGTCTCGCAAGGCAGCCCACTATTCCCCGGAACGATCGCAGAGAATATTGCCTACGGTCGCCCGGACGCTCTGCTCTCCGATATTCGGGACGCGGCGGTCGAATCCGGGGCTGCCGAGTTCATCGAAACCTTGCCGGAGCAGTATGATACCTTGATCGCTGAGGGCGGTCAAAACCTCTCGGGCGGACAGCGACAGCGCCTAGCTATCGCACGAGCGCTCGTCACTAAGGCTCCCATACTCATCCTCGACGAACCCACGAATGCGCTGGACTTGAAGCACGAGCAGTGGGTATTAGAGACTCTGCAACGTCTACGTCGCAACAGAACCATCATCTTGGTCACGCACCGACTCGAAACTGCTGTAGACTGCGATCTGATTTTTGTGATGCAAGAGGGCGAGATTAAGGAGTCTGGCACTCATTCCGAACTCCTTACCCAGCAGGGGTTATATTACCGAATGTTGGGCTATGACCCAGTAAAATCAACAGGACTTACACAGAAACCCTGCATAGAGTAGGGGGACGATATAGCAAACTTATTCTTATTTCTTTGCTTCAATCACCAGGCGTTGACCATTGGTGACCAGTTAAGGAGATATAGGGTTTGTCAAAGGGGACTTTCTCAAGCGAGAGAAAACGTGTGAAACTTTGACAAGACAAGTCATTAAGGCACAGTGAGTCCCCATGAGCCAAAGCCGAAATACAAATAGAGACCATGCCCATAAGAGCCAAGATCCGATGGTCGAAGATGACGCGATGGTCGCCCAACTGGAAGCCTTGGTCACGCCCGCCATTACCTTCCTGTGAAAATTACTACCCCCCATTGGGGTTGAGAGAGCGGATACTGAATCTACCCCTGATGGTCGCAGCACTGCTGACTCTACTGTGGCGGGATGTGGCAGGAGTCAGGGAGCTAACCCGCATCTTGGGGAGAGTTTCCGAAAAATTGCTTCTAATGTTGAGCCGTCCACCACCCAAATTTGTTGAAAATGTCGCCGTGCCAAACTCAAGCTGACAGGTAACTTTCGTTGCTGTCCCGACAACCACCTAGTATGCAACTGTGGCAGTAATTCCATCATCACCCGTTCAAACAATTCTGCGCGAGACTCCACAAATCTTTTGGATAATGCTTGTTGGGATACCTGTACTGCCTGACACCAGAGCACATCTTCTCGAAGTAACATTCGGCTGACTTCCCGTACTGACGGTACTTGTCGCCATAGTAAGGTTAATACACCAGCCATCATCAAAGGTAAACCCAGTATCCGCGACCTTAATCCCAACTAGGTTACTAAGCTGTTCAGCATTTAAATCTCAGAGGCTATGTAAGCAAGTATTGGGTTTCAGGCTCTGAAATACGCAGTTTAAATGCTAAACAGCTTAGTAACCTACTTGGTTATAAACTAAAGGCGATAGCAATTCTTGCAATGTGGCTGCTATGGCTTCAGTTGAGGCGAGCTGGTACGTTCCGATCGCGAATATGGTCTGGATTGATTGTACGTCGTTTTACCATAGAGTTTCCAGAATCACACCTTACAAACCAGATTACCTTACACGCCCCGGCCAGGAGGCAAGCCAGAAGTTCCTCCCGGAGAGGGGAACTTGTGCTTAAGTTGTCACCAATGTCGCGACCCTCACAATGAAATTAATCATAAAAAAATGGCGTTTGTCAAGTACAAACGCCATTTTATAGACTTACAAACGCGGCGTCTTATCTTGTTTAAACGACGCTAACCATTCGCGAATTTGGTCGGCCGCAATCTCGCGCCCGCCCAAACCAAAAGCTAGAGCAATGCCAACTGCGATCGCCCCAAGCAGCAGCCCGAAAGCCAAATTGACAATATCGCTGCCAATGCCCATCTGTTGCAGCGCCAAAGCCGAAACAAAGGCAATAATCGCGATCCGAGCCGTTTGGCCCAAAAGCCGCGCTTGACGAGTTCCAGAACTGGCAATCAAACTAAACGCCAGATTCGCCAAATACAAGCCGATCGCAAATACCACCAAACCGGCCAGCACCCGACCTGCAACCAGGACAATACCGCTAACAATCGCCGTCAGTGCGGGAATCCGCAGCACATCGGTAGCCGCCACCACAGCAAACAGCATGATGCCCACCTGCACCACAATGCCGACAAACTCAGAAGGCGTGCGGGCCGGAAGTTCCGGTTCCTGAAGAATCGTTGCGTCGGGATCGATCGAACTTGGCGGTAGCCTCAGCGACTGTTTCGGTGGCTGCACTCCCAACCAAGAAAAGACATTGTTAAAGCCAATTCCGGTCAGGATATTAGTAACCAAATCGCTTACCCAGCGTCCCAAAATGTAAGCAACCGCCAGAATCAGCGCTGCCGTGAAGATTTTAGGAACCGCGCCCAAAATGTCGTTGAGCATCGCGATTGCCGGCTGCGAAATCGCCTGAATGTCCAAAGCGTTCAGAGCTGCGATCGCCGTTGGAATCAAAATTAAAACATAGACGATCGTCCCGACAATCCACGACAGCGATTGTCCGCCCGAAGTCCGCGAAATTCCAAACCGAGCGCCCAAACTGTCCGCCCCAGCAGCAGCCAACAGATTCGTGACAATCCGTCGCACCACCATAGCCAGCAGCCAGCCGACAAACCCAATCAGCACAGCTTCCAGAATTTTCGGAATGGCCGCCAGAATTTGGTTGAGCAAATTATTAACGGGCAGTAGAGCCTGCTGCATTTCCAGCGAGTCGAGAATCAGCGGCAAAAACAGCAGAAAAATGAACCAGTACAGCGCATTCGCCACAGTATCGCTCAGCAGCAAAGGGCGCTCAGTGGGCGCTGCGCCCACTTCCTGATTCAAGCGCTCGTCCACGCTAAAAGCCCGCATCGCCCGCGATACGGCCATTTTGGCGACAGTTGCTAACACCCAAGCAATCCCCAACCAAATTAGCGCGCCGGCTAACTTCGGCAAGAAACCGGTAATTTGATTGAGAAAAGTATTGAGGGGTTGCGAGACAGCCGTTAGATTCAGCCGGTTGAAAAAGGCAATTAGGAAAAAGACAAAAATGATCCAGAACACCGCTGCGGAAATCGATTTTTCCACTTGCGGGGCTCCCGCTCCTTCTGGGCGGCCTGTAATCCAAGCAGCCAGCCGATTGTCGAGCGTAGTCTTCTTGAGCAATCCCCCCACTACAGATGAGACGAGGGCTGATACTATCAAGCCAATGAGCAGGATACCGACGGCCCACAGGAGATTTTCAATGTTTGAGCCCTGAAGGAAATTGTTAATTCCGCGTTCCGCATCTGTCAGGGCATTCCCGGGCTGGGCCTGTGCCAAAATGCGATCGGACAAAGCCGCTATGGGGCCCGATATCGGTTGAGTTATTTCTTGCCAAGTTTCATTCATTTTTTTCTCAGGTTAACGTCAGATTTGACAGGGAGAAGACGAAACTTTAATAATAGTTCCACCAAACCTAGACATCGCCTAAATTTAATGTTTGTACACTTTTAATCGTACTGGGTTAACTACAAAACCCTCTATCGAAATTAGGGATAAACCCATCTCCGACTGCTTTTGGGCCAATATTCAAAAAACCGTTTACATCGGCATTGATGAAGCGTCCAGTTTTGGTTCTGAACAATCCTGTTTTTAGCCTACTGCCAATGTAGTCGGAATGTTGTTGAATTGGTTCCCAATCCAAAGCTGAACATTTGGAGGTGTAACTCTCCTCAACTAACACAACTTTAATTCCCACAAGTTGTCCTTTGTACTGCAACATTTGCACGAACTGGCAATGGGGAATACAGGCAAAATTTTGATTATTAACCTTACCAGTATTAATCCCCTCTTTAAAATCATGGTTCCAGCCTATAGCCAGCCCGCCAATTTGATGATTAACGAGTTCTTTAATACTTACGGAACTCGTCGTGTGGAGGTAGTAATCCACTTTACAGTTATCCTTGTGCCACAATTTGGCGAGTTTTTTACTGGTTTTTTGCGCTACGGGCAGCGATGATTTCAATGCCGATGAAACTTGACTGCAGTATTGGTTTGTTGACTTAACAGCCCGTCCGTCGTAGATTGTCGGTACTAACCCAGGAACATTGTAGGTTAATGTTGCCAGATTGTTTAATCCTAAATCTATGACAGCTACTCTCTGATTAACTTGTAAAGGCTGTTCTAACTTTTTATAGAGCACCTCGACAACATAACCACCTACTTTGGGAACAATCCGGATTTCTCTAATCGAGGTGACTTTTGAGGGCAACCAAATATTAGTCCCAGAGGGGCGAGCATATCCTTTTTTTAAGGCTCTTTTACTGGCAGCTTGACAATTAAATACAACTACATAGCGTCCGTCGTCTCTTTTTATATCTCTTGAACTTTTATAATGAGGGATTTTCGGTGCTGCTTTAAATTTAGTTGGGTCTTCCTGATAGTTTCGCACCACCAGATAATAGCTAGTCCATGCTTTGAGGACTAAGCCTAGCGTAGTTTGTGCTACCTTTACCCGCAGTGCTGTGTAATCAGGACTTGTTTTGAGCGCGTGATAAACAGCCAGAGCATTTGTTGGTTGGCTAGCGAAAAAGTTTTGACGGTAGATGTAGTTAGCGCTATTGTAAAGATTTTTGCACAGCAAAAATAGTCGATCGGCTTCTCTATAAAACCTATGATTTGGTTTAATGACGTGCCTTTCGACTAACTGCATAATCGGTATATATACTTTAATTCAAGATGATACACTGTATTTATGAGTGTGTCAATCTTTTAATTTCTGGAATAATTGACGGTACAAGTAAATAAAGGACTATTAAAGTAAGCAAAGTTTTGTAATACCCTCGTTGTTGCAGGTTCTCATGTCAATTCGTCAAGTTTTCGAGCAATCCATTGAAATTCACGCTGCTGCTACTCTGGTGGAGCGCTGTATAGTCGATCGCACTTTAATGCACAAGTGGCTCAATCCCCTACTGCGTTGCGATCCCGAGGGCGAATGGGATACTGCTGTCGGAAGTCGCAGCTTATTTATCATAAAAATTCCCGTTTTGCAACCCTCTTTAGAGAGTGTGGTGTTGGAGCGACAACCAGGTTTAATTGTTTGGGGGTTTGACGGATTTTTCAAAGGATGCGATCGTTGGGAATGCCAGCCCCAAATCCAAGGAACTCTCTTGATTAACCGCTTTGAATTTCAAATTCCTAATCGTTTAATTAGATTTGGTTTCAATCGCTTTGCAGCCCCTTGGACAGAAAAGGATATGAAAGACCAACTCCGCCGACTCAAGCGGGTAGCGGAGCAACTATCTCAAAGAATGGGTAAGGGGTAATGGATAATGGGTAATTGGGAACTTTTACCCTCGCGTAGCCGAAGAATTGGTAATGAATCATGAGTAATTGCTAATAGCTTTCAGCTATTAGCTAATAGGAAAAAAAGCACCAATTACCAATTCCCAATTCCCCATTCCCTCCAAGTTCAGTTATTTACTTCGCACTTCCAGATGGATTGGGCTGACAAATCATTTGTCTCGCCGAATTCACGGCTTGGTTAGCCGTATTTTGCAAAGCCGGGGAATTCTGATACAAAGCTTGCAAATCTTGGACATCTTTAATCACTCGCTCGTAGATAACCATCGCTTGATTGCCGTCAACTTCTAAGGCAGCAGGGCTGTAATTTTGCATCACTTCAATCAGCGATATTTTGCCATCTTTGGAAGCTGCGACTAAAGCATCGCGCAGTGCGGACACGCTTTGAAGCCTAGCAGTCGGCGCATAAGCAACCTCCCCCAATTGTTTGAAAACAATTTCCCCAAAATAAGTGCTTGCTAGCCGCGCTATTAATTGGGAATCTAAAGGCACTTCTCGCGTTAATATTTCGCGCATCGACTCGGGAGTTTGTTTCGCAAGACTCAGAACGCTTTGCAGTTGAGATGATGCTTTGCCGGTTTGTGCAAAGCTTTGTAAGTCGCTCATCGGTAATGTTACGTCAACAGCACCGTATTTTACGGTAACATTATCTAATGCAAAGGCTTTGCCGCTGCTTAGGAATACTGCACTTGTTCCCAGCAAAAGCGCCAAACCTAATGATAAAGACTTTGACATTCTTTTGGTTAAATGGGCTGACAGTGGTTGCATTCCGTTGAGATAACCTTGTTGAAACTGAAAGTTCATGAGTTTGTACCTCTTTACGTCAAAATACTTTTTAGATCGCTCGTCTGTGCGGATATCAGTGGGGGTATCAGTGCGGATATCAGTCGGGAAAGTCGAATCGGGATTTCCGTAAATGACCTATGATTTTACAGTCAAGTCAAGCAAATTTAACCTATCAAAAGATATGTGTTAAGTGACAATTAATATGTTATACTTAGCTTTTTGACAATTTTCGATACCTTTGCAAAAATGATAAAAGCGAAATGTGGTCGTCAGGCAGCATTTTATTGAGTGTCACTTGAATATGTCTTATAGTGTGCTGTGCGACATATAGCGAATTTAAGTTCAAAGATCCCGATCGAGCCGATCGACCAATTGGCGAATTCTAGCAGCATCAGGAGCATTCGGAGCATTTCTGAGGTATAGTTCCAAATCGTGGCGCGCTTCTACCAAGCGTCCCAGTTGATAATAGAGAATTCCGCGATCGCGCCGTTCCCCCAGCGCATCGGGAAACAGCAGCAAAATCCGTTCGATCGCCAAGAGTACCCTCACAGCATCTCCCTGTTGCAAGTAAATCGCCTTCAGATTTCCCAGCATTCGCCCCAATAAATGTCGGCGACTTACCGGCGCAAGAAAACTCGGCTGCAACTCCATAGGTTGACCATAAATTTGAGAAAGTCTGGCTTGACAATCTTCAGGAAACAATATCTCCCCCCCGTTAAACGCATCAACAAAAATACCAGCATCTTCAAAATCTGGTCTAATTAAAAAATGTCCCGGCATTCCAATTCCCACCATCGGAAAATCAATGCGCTTAGCAACCTCCAAATAAACCAAAGATAAAGAGATCGGAATACCAGTACGCCGATCGATCACTTCATTCAAAAAACTATTGCGCGGGTCGTAATAATCAACATCATTGCCCGCAAACTGCAACTCCCCGTATAAATAGCCGTTAATAGTTTGAATAATCCGCAGCGGATAATTCTGTGCCGGCAGGCGATCGCGCACTTCATCTGCGATCGTGTCGAGAGCGTTGAGATATTCCTCTGTCTCTAAATTTGGGTATTCTTCCAAAGCCATATAAAGAGCAGCTTTCGCCAGGTCGATCGAGCCATCAGGCTGATTTATTTCTCGATAAAAGAGTTGTCGGGCGATCGGAAAATCCATATTTATTATTGATGTATTTTTAATTTACTTATTGGACTAATATCATGAACATCCAAGATGCCTGTTCCACAACAAAGATTATTCGGGTAAATTGGCATTTTTTGTAGTATAATTAACCTTTTTGATGGTAAAGCAGGTACTTTTTCTTGTGCAACAGGCAAGATGCCTGTTGCAGCTTTTTGTAGTATAATTAAAGTTTTTCTGGTAAGACAGGCATTTTTTATTGTGAAACAGGCATCTTGCCTGTTGCCCCAAAGATATTAAAAACAGTGGATTATTTAAATTGTAATATATTCTAAGTTTTTTACTCTAAATCAGCCCCTATTTTTAATAAAGCTTCACGATATTTTTTCTATCTAGCCAGACTGAGGTGAACGCCATCGGATGTCAAATCAACTTTCAAATCCCGTGACTTTTACCAATCACCCAACTGCGGCGAAAAATCCGAGCCAGAGTCGATTCTTCCAAAGCAAAATAGATAGGGCGGCCGTGAGGACAAGTGCGCGGATTGCGAGTTTGCTGCCATTCATCCAACAAATTTTGCATTTGCGAAAGACTCAAAGGAGTACCGTTTCGCATAGCGCTACGGCAAGCAGTCGCAACTTGAGCCGCTTGTAAATCTGCGACTTTACTGAGTTCAAAAAGCGCATCCGCACAGTCATCTCGCTCTGCTAACAATTCAGGAACTTCGCGGGCGGCCCATAGCTGTTCGCCAAAACTTTCTACTTCCAAACCCAAGCGGGATAAATTCTCAATTTGTAGCGCACATAATTGACTGAGAATCACTGGTTTTTCTAGACATTTTAGCTGCCAAGCCGCGCACAATTGCTCGTACAAAACGCGCTCGTGAGCTATGTGCTGTTCTATCAACCACATTCCGCTGGAATGTTCGGCAACAATGTAAGTATTGTGGACTTGAGCGATTGCCCTCAATTCCATCAATCCTATTTTATTAGATTTTTCCTGTTCGCCGCCTTCATCATTCTGCCTAGCCGAAATCCCGACACTGTAAGCACTTTTTTGTTCCGATGCCTTCAGCAATTGTCCCACTCGATCGGGAATTGGGGCAGGCGGCAAAACTTCATCGTTCAAATGCAAAGCACGAGCAATTGCCGCGCTAACTTGTTCTTGCCAAAAACTCGGATCATGCAGATAAATTTCTACCTTAGCCGGGTGGCGGTTCCAGTCGATTTCCGAAGGGGAGATTTGCAGATGGACAAAACACACGGGATAGCGATCGCGCGGACAAGTGCGGGCAAAGGCGCTGAGAATAGTTTGCTCTAATTCTGGCGATCGCACAACTCGCCGATTAACCCCAACTTTCACCCAATCCGGCCGCCTGCGGTGACAGCGATCGGGCAAACCAATTACTAATTCTAAAAACTGGGAAGTGGGAATTTGGAATTGGGAAGTAGCAAGTGGGAATTGGTAATTAGGTTTAACTGTAGCGCCAACAAGTTGAGTTTCTACCAATAAATTGGCTGCTTTCTGATTTTGAGGACTCGCAGGCAAATCTAACTTTAAATACTGCAAATCACTCGCTCGCACACCGCGCACGAATTGAGGTAAAAGTTGTTCCGCTGTGCTACCAGGAGTTACGTGCAAACAAGGCGTGTTTCCTTGACGCAACTGCCAATTAACGTGCGGGTGACAAATAGCAATTTGCTGAAGAGTTAATTGGATCGATCGCATTTGCTGTGCGGGCGACAAAAAACTGCGGCGCACAGGCCAATTGCCAAATAAATTATCAACAGTCACCACCGTACCCGGAGCGATCGCCGCTGTTTCCACCTCCACAGCAACGCCCACGTTATTGTAAACCACCCGCCAGCCCGATCGAGCATTTTCAATTCCCTCCTTGTTAAAGGATGATTTGGCGGGGGTTTGTGCCGACTCTCGATTTTCCGAAAAATCCCCCAATCCCAAATCATTCGATCGGCTCAAAACCTCCAAACAGCCCAACTGAGCTAAACTATGCAAAGCTTCCCCGCGAAATCCCAAAGTAGCAATTTTGTAAAGGTCAGCTTCAGTGGTAATTTTGCTCGTACTGTGAGGCGAAGCCGCCTGCTGCAAATTTTCCAGATCCATTCCTGTACCATTATCTGCAACTTGCACCCGCCACTGTTCAGGCCAAACAGAAACAACGATGCGAGTTGCGCCAGCATCCAGAGAATTTTCAACTAATTCTCGTACCGCAGCGGCGATCGAGTCAATCACTTCGCCAGCGGCAATTAAATTGATAACTTCTGTGGGTAAGGTTTGAATAGTAACTGGCATTAGATTTTTAGCAGTTCGTTAATTCAATTCTACTTGATTCTGCAAATCGCTACACAGTATTAGGACTTACGCTCTTCAACCCGGTTTATTAGAAACAAAAATATTGTTTGACAACAAAATATCTATTCATCAACCAAGTCTCTGAGGCTTAGTGAGAAAGTCCTAAGTATATATCTTCCAACCTACTTAATTTTGATCTGCTAAAGCCATGCTTCTCGGCAAGCGGATGTAAAAAGTTGTGCCTTTTCCGTCCTCTGACTCATAAGTAATTTTCCCTTTGTGAGCCTCAACGATCGACTTAACAATTGCCGTTCCTAAGCCAGTACCAGTCCGCTTGCCATAAGTCACAAACGGTTCAAATAACTTTTCCTTAATTGTCGGTGGAATGCCGGGGCCGTTATCGTAAATGCTAATTTCTGCCCACTCCTCACTTTGTGTCACCGCAATCTCCACCCGACCCCCTCTGCCGCCAAAAGCCTCAACAGCATTCCCAACTAAATTTTGTAAAACGCGCAAAATCTTATTTTCATCCGCTTCCACTATTACTTCTGTCACCCGTACTGCTAAATCTACTTTTGCTGCTTCACAATAAACTCTGTTCAACTTTTCAAACTGCTGCAACGTCTGAATTAGATTAACTGGTTTTTTATGTAATACAGAATTACCGCGCGAAAATTCTAATACTTCTTCAGCCATCCCCAACATTCGATGAACCTGCAATTGAATAAGTTCACACCACTCCTGAGTTTCCTCATCTGGGTGCATTTCTTTAAGCATTTCACTAGAGAGTTTAATTCCGGTAAAAGGACTTTTGAAATCGTGAATAATTGTACTCACCATTTCTCCTACCAATACCATTTTTTGTTTGTGTACCAACTGGCTAACATATTGATCCGTGGTATCACGTAAATTTTTAGTAATGAAACTAAACATTTGCAGTACCGAACTGCCTTTAGCAAACTGAAGAGTTGTTATTAGTTCTTCACGGGCTATTTTGGCCAAAGTCGATCCTGCAACTGCCACAGCTCTAGCACTGCGAGGCTCTCCGTCTAAAACTCCGAGTTCGCCAAAATAATCGTCTGGCTTAGCGACAGCAACAGTTTGATATTTATTGTTTTCAATTCGCTTACTAAACTGAACTTGACCTTCTAAAACTAGATAGAAAAAATCGGCTGTTTCTCCTTCTTCAAAAACCAGCGTTTCCTCAGCAAAACTCTCCAAAACAGCTATTTGGCAAAGGTGAGCAGCTTGCTCTGGTTCAAAATAAGACATAAATCGATGAGATGCCAGATCCATGTTAAAATACCTGAGACTTAATTTAAACACTTTCTTTCTTCTATTTTCGCCGATTGGGCTCGGTGCGTTAATCAAATACAATACTGCTTTAATCTGCTTCTATTTTCTGACCTCCCAGGCTTGGATGCAAGGATCAGCGTCGGGATGCAGAGCCAGGCTAGGACAGCAGCAGCAGTAATGTCACCCAAATTCTCAGTTAATTGACTAAAATACATAAATATTGTACTATTTTTGAGGTTTAAATTCGATCTGCGGGCGGGTCTTCTGGCTACCTCAGAAGATTTTAACTGTAGAGAGATCGTGTAATTTAAATGTCGATCGACCGAGTTTACAAAAATTAACGATCGCCCGATAAAACGATCGCAGCATTCTGCCCACCAAAGCCAAAACTTAAACAAACCGCATTTCTGACAATAGCCGATCGCGCACAGCGAACAAAATCTAATTCAAACCCCGGTTTTTTCATTCCAACGCAAGGGAACAACATCTGATATTTAATACTCATCAAACAAAAAGCCGCGCCCAAAGCTCCCGAAGCTCCCAAAGTATGACCCGTAGCTCCCTTAGTCGAACTAACAGCAACTCCTTGCTGAAATAACTTCTCAATTAACAGTGCTTCGTGTCGGTCATTTAACTTAGTTGCAGTACCGTGAGCATGAATAAAATCTATATCAATCGCCGCTAAATTGCTGCGTTTCAAACATTGATTTACCGCCGCGATCGCACTTTTCCCCCCGATATCCGGCGCATTAGCATGGCAAGCATCATTTGTCAAGCCAAAACCGGAAACTCGACCGTAAATTTTAGCGCCACGACGCCTTGCCAACTCGGCAGATTCTAATACAAATAAAGCCCCGCCTTCACCGAGAACAAAGCCTTCCCGATTTTCATCAAAGGGATAGCAGCCATTGTTTGCCAAAGCACCCATCCGGCTAAATCCAGCCATAGTCAGCGGTGTGATAGGCGCTTCCACAGCACCTGCGATCGCTCGCTGACACTCACCAGTGCGGATTAAATCAACAGCGCGGGCGATCGACTGTAGGCCCGTCGCACAAGCAGCCATCGGTGCCAATACCGGCCCCGTCGAACCAATTGCCCTCGCCGCTGCGATCGCCCCCATGTGAGGCAAAAAATGCACAAATTGAGAATTGATAATCGGTAATTCCCTTCCCTCTTCCTTCTCCCCTCTTCCTTCTTCCAAATTCGGTCTTCCAAATTCGGTCTTTCTTCCATCCGTTACATCCGTTACAGAATCCGTTGCCGAACTTCCTTCGCTTGCCAACAGTTCCAAATTTGCCTGGAAGCCACGGCTAGAACCGATCGCAATCCCGCAATCGGGCAAAGGCAAAGTCAAATTAGCATCTTGCACAGCATCTGTTAAAACCTGTCGAATTAAAGTTATTAAATCGGCCGGTTTTGTGCCAATTAAAGCCAAAGGTCGCCGTTCAAGTTCTATAAAAGGTTGATGTTGCCGAATTCCTGATTCCACAGACAACAATCTTTTCCAGCTACAATCCAGAGAACCTAAAGCAGAAACCAGGCCAATTCCCGTAACAACAACATCCACATCTGCCCTCAGATTCCCAAATTTTTAGTCATTAGTCATTAGTCATTAGTTATTTATGATTGGAATTAATTATTAACTACTAACCAACGACCAAGGATTGATATCGTTTCCGGTTGCATCGGAATTATAAAATCGAGTCAACAGTCAACACTCAACAATCAGTCAGTTTTTCGACTCAACAGTCAACAGTCAACTATCATCTCGCTCGTGCAACCGGAATTGATATGACGAGTGACGACGGACTATTGACTACTGAACAGGCTTAAAATTTTCCAAACCCTGAGTAATAGTAGCCTTATCAATGCGATCGCCCGCTTCAATCTTATCAACCACATCCATGCCTTGCTTCACGTACCCAAACACTGCATAGCTACCGTCCAAAAACGGTACATCCGTCAAAGTAAAGTAAAACTGAGAAGAAGCCGAATCAGGACTCTGCGATCGAGCCATAGCAACAGCCCCGCGACTGTGCATCAACACGGGTTTCTCCTTAACCCCAGCTTCTTCTAGCGTCGCGCTGTAAGTCGGATTGGCAGCACCTTTAGCTTTAATTTCCAGAGGAATCCTGCGTTCTGCTGAAGTTTTCGGGTCAATAAAACCGCCAGTTCCCAGTCGCGCTGTAGGGAACTTAGGATCTTTGCCCTGGGGGTCGCCGCCCTGAACTACAAAAGGCTGAGGTTCCCGCACGACTCGGTGAAATACCAGCCCGTCGTAGACTCCTTTCTGAACCAAATCAACAAAATTGCCCGCAGTAATTGGCGCATTTGTGCCGTCGAGTTCGATCGTAATTGGAGCACCTTTAACCGTCATCACCACCGTTGCTTTTCCTTCCAATCGTGGCAAATTGCTAAATTGCGAACTCGCCGCTACAGCAGCAGGAGACGGAGACGGAGACAAAGAAATGCTTTCACCCGCCGGATTCGGTGTCGGAGTTGAGTTTGCAGCCGGGGAACTACCGCATCCCCCAACAAACAACGCACCAATTATTAAAAGTGAGAACAACCACCGCTGAATTTTGATTTGCATTTGCATTTGTATTTTCACTTTGAGTCAATTACGGACTTTGCAACTAAAGATTTTAATTCAATAGTCCGGACGGTTTTTAGTTCCTAGTCTGAAACCCGCGATTTTGCTTTGGTAGCGAACTTGCCTTGGAGCCTTGAAACCCTTATTCTACGGTTGGGAATCAAAAACTATCCCAAGTATTGTTAATTGATAGATTCAAAAATTGGTAACGGGCTTACTCGCAGATCGATCTTTTTCACTTACCAGGTAGGTAAGGTGCACGGTCAAGCGCACCCTACGAGACATTACCAATCTAAAATCTAAAATCGCAAATCGAAAATCCCTAAAGTCCTTCTAGGGGAACTTGCAAAAACCGAGCCAATTCGGCCGCTTGATTTTCCACTTCAGACAAAGCAATAGGCTGTCCGACTCTAGTCAGGGGAAACTGACGGCGGTCTTTGAGCTTAAGATAAATACTGCGGCGGGGATTGAGACCTTCTTTAATGTCTACCCGCACAGATTGCACCTCCGATGTCTTGCAATTAAAATCAACTTTGCGGTTTTTGCCGGGAAAACCCCAGCGAAAGATCCGAATGTTACCAGTTTGTCGATCGAACTCGTTGTAACCGCCACCGACATCCCAGAGAATAGTCAGCCACAGGTAGAGCGCCAACAGCACCCCACAGACACCATAGAAACCCATCGCAATGCCTTGGGGGATAAAAACAAGCTGAGTCGGGTCAGCAAAAGGCAGCAGGTTAACGTGCAAGTAGCTGGAAATGCCCGACAGCAGGAAACCAGTCCCTCCAATGCTGACCACCGTCGCCCACCAGTAATTGCTGAAGCGGCGGGAGCCCAAAACCGGGTAGCGCAGGACAGGATCGATCGAGGTCATTGTTTTTGCAGTCATAAAATTAAACAGCCTTAAAGCCAAATCTTAATTCAATTAGCCCACCGAGCGTCACGCTTCGCTGACGAGATCGCGACTAGGGCGTGGGGATTGTGTATCAACTCCTGCTAATTATGTTGAAAAATTCTGAACTTCTAATATATAGTTATGTTAACTTTAATTAGAAACCTTGGTCTTTTAACAAGCAAAAGGATTTTACCGCAATGACAATCGCAGTCGGACGCGCCCAGACCGAAAGAGGCATATTTGATGTCCTCGACGACTGGCTCAAACGCGATCGCTTCGTCTTCGTAGGCTGGTCTGGCATCCTGCTATTCCCCTGCGCCTACCTAGCCATCGGTGGCTGGTTAACAGGCACCACCTTCGTCACATCCTGGTACACCCACGGTTTGGCAAGCTCCTACCTCGAAGGAGCCAACTTCCTCACCGTCGCAGTCTCCACCCCAGCCAACAGCCTCGGACACTCCCTGCTATTCCTGTGGGGTCCCGAAGCACAGTGGGACTTCACCCGCTGGTTCCAACTCGGTGGGCTGTGGACATTCGTCGCCCTCCACGGCGCCTTCGCACTGATCGGCTTTTGCCTGCGTCAGATTGAAATCGCCCGTTTGGTAGGCATTCGTCCCTACAACGCCCTAGCATTCACCGGCCCCATCGCCGTGTTTGTGTCGGTGTTCCTGCTTTACCCCTTGGGTCAATCAGGCTGGTTCTTCGCCCCCAGTTTCGGCGTCGCAGCAATTTTCCG
>NZ_JAUBPR010000265.1:0-1940 GCF_036700845.1 Microcoleus sp. S13_C5 | reverse complement strand
AAATGAAGGTTAGGCATTTCTGTTTCAATTATTTTCAGGTACTCTTCTTTCTTGTGAAAACTAGCATTATCAAGGATAATCACTATTTTTGCTCCTTTTTCCGCAAATTCTGAGGCTTGATTACCTGCTGATACCCATTCATTAATTAGCTCTTCATAAAACAGTTTTAGCACTTGATAAAAATTATATGAATTGCATTTTTTTAGGAACTCTACCCACCTTTTTTTATCAGAATTTCTCACTCCTCCCATTACATTAACTCTGCCTTTTCTTCGGTCTCCTCTGACCTTTCTGCGGTTGCCTTTTTTACACCAGTTCTTTCTTCTGGTGACTCTTAAACTAAATCCACTCTCGTCCCAAAACCATACCTGTAATTGTTCGGGAGTTTCTTTTTCTATTTTTAAATATTCTGCTATTTTTATTTTAAACGCTGTTCTTTTTTCCGGATTTCTCTTGGACTCCAGGCTATACTTAGCCCAGATGTAAACATACTTTTTTTGCTTTAATATCCTCCGAACTTGTCCTCGACTTAATTTTATTCCTGTGGATTATTCTAAGTATGTTGCTAATCTCTGCGCTGTTCATCCTCCAAAATCATATCCTAATTCTTGAGGCTCTTTTTCTATAGTTTCTAATAATATATCTATATATTTATCTGTGGCTTTTTTGTGATTTCCTTTCATCCTCTCATCTATTAGACTTTCTAGATTGTCTGGGTCTCCCTTCACACACTCTTTTAGATACTTTGTTGACTGAGCAACCCAAAAAATCAGCGATTTTAGATTGTGTTTTGCCGTCATTGAGCAATAATAAAATTAGAATTCTTTCTCTGATATTTGCCTTTTCTTCCTCTCTTAAGGCTTTTTGTAGTTTCTCTATTTGTTGGGGATTGAGATGGTTTTTAGCTGGCATTTTTGTAGAGATTGACTAAACTCATTTTTTATTATACCCTATTTAAAGGCACAACAGCTTATACAAGTTAAAGGCCATTCATCCTTCTCCTTACCGAGATTAATTTCTTCTAGATAAGCTTTCATCTCTTTATATCTGTGATAGCTAGCTCCATCCCAAATAATCAAATGTCGCGCTGCCGGATTTAAAGATTGTAAATCCTTGAGGAAAGCAACCGTATTTTTGGAATTTGCACTCGCATATTCTCGCAGAACAAACTGTTTTCTTAAAAGATTTATTGCGCCATAATAAGTTTGTTTTTCTCTTTCATTCACTAGCGGTATTTCTATCGTCTCATTGCGCTTTCCCCAAAGATAACCACAGACATCTCCCCTCTTGAGATGGCACTCATCAATTAAATACACCACCAGCGTTCCCGACTCTATAGCTTCCCGGTGCTTTTCCAGATTTTTACAAATTTCTTCATGCTTTTTTTTGACCAGTTCTTCATCCCGTTTGGGGTTCTTTTTTTGAGACGTTTTCCAGCTAATTCCGGCTGACTTAAAGAGTTGATAGTAGCTGGTTTTAGATTGAAACTCACTCTGATACCGCTCGGCTATATAGTTTTCTAGGGCGGATAAATCGAGCGTGGTTTTGATTGGTTAACCATTGGATAATTTCCTCTCGTTCTTCTGGCTTAAGTTGTCCCTGGGAACCTTGATGTTTTAAGCGCAATCCTTCAATTCCCTGCAACGCATAATTGATTTTCCACTTGCTGATAAAGGGAGATGATACTCCTAAAATAGTTTGAATGGTTTCTCGGCAGATACCTTCCATTAGCATGCGGACAGCTACGGCTCTTTTTAGTTCTCTTGGGTCGGGATTACTGGCAATAAAACTTTCTAGTTCTAATAAAGCTTGGACTTCATGCTCTCCGAATTTTTCTGACGATTTATTGGGTGACATTTCGACTCCTATAGCAATCCTAAATGATTTTCTATATCGAGAGCAATCCTAAATGATTTTCTGTGTGTAAGTATATTGACGTA
>NZ_JAUBPR010000124.1:0-19003 GCF_036700845.1 Microcoleus sp. S13_C5 | reverse complement strand
AAAACATTGCAACGTAGTCTTCGTCAAAAAATCAAACAGGCTTCTATGAATAATGATTATATGATGACTGTTCTCAACTCCTTTTGTCAAGCTTGATTGAGATGCTCTTACCCTGAGTATGGAATATATTTAAGGAAATCAGTAGTGAACACCAGAGAAGAGAAATTCTCGATTGGTACCATCTCAACGAAAATCTTCAGAAAGTAGGCGGTTCAATTAAGCGACTTAAGCAAGCAGAAGCATACTTGTGGAAAGGAAATGTAGAGAGTGCGGCAGCTCTATTTACAAAGCTCAAGAACAAATCAGCAGTGAATTTTTGCAAATATTTAGAAAAGCACAAAAAAAGGATTATCAACTATGAAATCCTCTCTCTTGATGGCATCTGTTCAATTGGTTCAGGAGCGGTAGAATCAGGCATTAAGCAAATAGGCAGACGAATTAAAATATCTGGAGCGAGTTGGAAATCAGAACATGTGGGACAAGTATTAGCTCATCGTTGTGCTTACTTAAACGGCTTAATTGGTAATCAGGTAAAACCTGCATGAGTATAATTGCTCACTGCAAAAGTGACATGCTCCCATCGATAATTAGCGCTTTTCCTGACAGCAGTTCCCGTAAACCTTTAGCTTTAAATCAATATACAGGCGTTGCCTATCTGGATTCAACTTTCTGTACTGGTTCGCTGCTAATGGGAGGGTTGCACGTTCTCACCGCGGCCCACTGTCTGAATGAAGGCGGAGTTAAGGTTCCTGCTGAAACGGCAATTAAAGCAATATTTAAATTGCCTAGGGGTGAAGTTACCATCCCCGTTAGTAAATATTATATCCATCCGGGCTGGACTGGTTACGAATCGGAAGTTGGCAACGATATTGCTATTTTGAAGCTGAAAAAAGCCGCGCCGCCAAGTATCGAACAGTACGAAATAAATAGAAATAAAAATGAAGTTGGGAAAATATTGACAAAAGTTGGATATGGATATATCGGTTTAGGTGCAAAGGGACAAGATGAAAATTCTAATTCGGAGGCGAAAAGATATAGCGGACAGAATCGCTATGATGCTTTAATTGATGTTTTGAAAGATGCTACAGAATTAGATATGTCGGAATTGGTTTTGGGAAGTCAATTAATCTTTGATTTTGACGCGGGAACTAGCGAACACGATGCTTTGGGGAGGCATTTTCCGAGGTTGCGCGATCGGGGTTTGGGGAAAAATGAGATAGCTACGGCTAGCGGAGATTCCGGCGGACCTTCGTTTGTTGATGGGAAGATTGCGGGGATTAGTTCTTGGGGTTATAGCGATCGGGGATTTTTCAAAACAAACATCGCCGATATTGATAAAATTGACGACAATGGCAGTTTCGGGGAAATTTCCGGCGACACGCGGGTATCGTTTTATGCTAATTGGATTGACAAGATGACCAAAAATCCCTCCTAAGCATTTTTTAAATTTCTACTAAATAAAAAACGTAGCGCGTTAACGCCACGCTGCCAACAATTAATTAGTTCGATCAATAATATCACGATCGTTTCAATCCCTCAAGTGTCAGGCAAAATAGATTAGAACCGTTTAACTTCAAATCATGACCAAAACCTTAATTCCCGTAATTCTCGCCGGCGGTAAAGGCGAACGTTTCTGGCCTCTCAGCCGCAAGCAGCGCCCCAAACAGTTTTTGAGTCTCGACGGTAGCGGCAAGAGTTTGCTGCAAGCAACTGCCGATCGACTATTAACATTAGGTAACGGTTGGGACGATTTGTGGGTGGTAACGTCGGAAATGTTGGCGGCGGGAGTCCGCGAACAGTTGCCGCTGCTGCCTCCTGAGAATTTGCTGGCGGAACCGGAGGGTCGGGATACGGCGCCGGCGGTGGCCTGGACTGCTATAGAAACTGCGAAGCGTTACGGTGAAGATGCGGTTGTCGGGTTTTTCCCGGCGGATCACTGGATTGGGGAACCCGAGGAGTTTGTCAAGACTTTGGAGGCGGCGGCCGAGTTGGCGAAAAATCAGGATGCGATCGCCACTTTGGGAGTAAAACCGAGTTATGCTTCCACCGGCTACGGCTACATCGAACAAGGCGAGGAAATTGGCAGTTTTGGAGGTTTTCGGGCCTATCGGGTTGCCAGATTTACGGAAAAGCCCGATCGCACAACTGCGGAAGAATTTGTAGCCAGCGGTAAGTTTAGTTGGAACGGCGGAATTTTTGTATTTCGAGTTGGAACAGTCTTGACAGAATTGCGAAATCATGTACCAGAAATGATGGCAGCTTTGGAAGCAAAAGGCGCACAGGCTTACTCGGAATTACCCAAAATTAGCATCGATTACGCGCTGATGGAGAAGACGCAAAAAGCCTGTGTTTTGCCTGTAGGCTTTAGCTGGGACGATTTGGGTGATTGGAATGCGATCGGTCGTTTGCTGCAAGGAGATAAGCCAAATGTCGAATTAGCCAAACACGTCGGAATTGATACTAAGGGCGGCATTTTTTATGCAGCAGATGAGAATGAAGTCATCGTCACCATTGGTTTAGAAGATGTGGTAGTTGTCAGAGATGGCAATGTGACTTTGATTGTGAAAAAGGACAGGACGCAGGAGATTAAACAGGTAATTAAAGTGTTGGGAGAAGATGAGAAATTGAAAGATTTGCTGTGAAGGTGAGATGAGGCCGCACGACACGGATTCTGCAGGCGGATACACCAACTATTCATCGCTGTTTATCCAGGCATTCGTTTTTGAATCTGTGTTGTGCCTTACTATTTAATTTATTTACATAATTTCTTCTAAATTCAACACAAAACCAGGCAGTACATCTTCCCCTGATAGAGTGGCCGGATTTTCGATAATTTCAACATCTTGACCGGGGCGATAAATTTCAACACGCCGATTTTGCCTGTCAATTAACCAACCCAATCTAGCACCGTTATCTATATATTCTTGCATTTTCTCTTGAAGTTTTTTCAAGGAATCAGTCCGAGAACGCAACTCAACAACAAAATCGGGACACAAAGGAGCAAAACTCTCTTTTTGTTCGGGTGTTAAAGCATCCCAGCGTTCTTTTTTGACCCAAGAGGCATCAGGAGAGCGATCGGCACCATTGGGGAGTGTAAAGCCTCCCGAAGAGTCGAAAACTACTCCCAGTTTAGTTTCACGGTTCCAGACTCGGAGTTGAGATGTTAAATCGGCATTACGCCTGCTAGTTTCACTGCCTGTCGGTGGCATAATAATTAATTCCCCTGATGCTGTACGTTCAAATTGATAATCGCGGTTGTGCTGACAAAGCTGAAAAAATTGCTCGTCAGTTAAGTTGATGGATAATTCGATCGAGTTGGTAGGAAATTGGATGGCAATCATGTCTCTTATACGGTATTAAACACATTGAGAATCTGGTTTGTAATAACTTACTCATTCAATTCTTTGACACATCTTTTCAACTCAATAAATTTAATTATAAAAATATGATGTCTGCTTTAAATGTATATTACCATGAGGATTAATGCCACGGCCAAAGACCGATCGCCCCCACACCCCAAAATTCGTGAAGCGAAGCTATCCCGTAGGGAATCGCACTTTTTCCCCCAAGTTATTCCCCAAGACACTGGTCAGCCCGGTCAACAGCGCTATCCTAGTAGTTATATAGCCCTTAAACCCGATCGACCCGGAGGCCCCTTGTTTAGCCTAGTTCAAAACACTTCTCGCAAAGGAGAAATTCTAGAGGTCGTCTTCCGCAACGGTTGGGACTACATGAAAAGCCTCCTAACCGGCCGCAAAACCGACGCACCCAGTCTCCCAACTCCAGCAGTTCTCCGCAATATCCTCGTCGAATTAGGCCCAGTATTTGTCAAATTGGGTCAATTGCTGAGCACCCGTCCCGACCTTTTACCGGCCAGCTATATCGAAACTCTCTCCACGCTACAAGCGGAAGTGCCGCCCGTACCGTGGTCGCAAGTAGAAGCAATCGTCCGCCTGGAACTCACACAATCTCTCGAAAATACCTTCGCCAAATTTAACACCGAAGCCATCGCTGCAGGTTCGATCGCCCAAACCCACAAAGCTACTTTAAAAGACGGTCGCGAAGTCGCCCTCAAAGTTCAGCGCCCTGGTATTGATATTGTCATCGAACAAGATATCGCCGTGCTCCGAGGTTTGGCAGAACTTGTCATGCTCACAGACTTTGGTCAACAATACGATATTGTCGCCCTAGCTGAAGAATTTGCGATCGCCCTGCGTGCAGAACTAGACTTCATTCAAGAAGCCAGCTATACAGACGAACTGCGCCGCAATTTATCTAAAAGTAAATGGTTTGACCCCACACAAGTTGTCCTACCAGAAATTAACTGGGAGTTGACTACAAAGAAACTCTTAGTCATGGAGTGGCTGAACGGAGTCCCGATTTTGTTAGGCGATTTGCAAGGAATTCGCCAAAAAGGAGATGTAAATGCCGAACGCGAAGAAATTACCACGCTGCTTTGCCGCGTTTTCTTCCAGCAGTTGTACATCGACGGATTCTTTCACGCAGACCCGCATCCCGGCAATTTATTTTATCTCAAAGATGGCCGCATAGCTTTGCTGGACTGCGGCATGGTCGGCAGATTAGACCCGCGAACTCAGCAAAATTTGACCGAAATGTTGCTGGCAATTGTCGATTTAGACGCTCAGCGCTGCGCTCAATTAACTTTGGAAATGGCAGAATTTGCTCAGCCGACAAGTTTAGTTAATCTAGAGAACGATTTAGCTCGAATGCTCCGCAAGTATTACAATGTGAGCTTGTCGCAAATGAACTTGTCGGAAATTTTTTATGAGGTGCTGGAAATCACCCGCAAAAATAAAATTCGGCTGCCCAGCAATCTCGGTTTGTATGCAAAAACTCTAGCGAATTTGGAAGGACTGGCGCGCTCTTTTAATCCCCGGTTTAATATTGTAGAGCAAGTGAAACCGCTGATGACCGATATGTTTCGGCGTCAGTTATTAGGAGATGATCCGATCCAAGCTCTGCTGAGAACTGCCCTGGATCTGAAAAGCTTATCTTTGCAATCTCCGCGACAGGTGGAAGTGCTTTTAGACCGGGTTACTTCGGAAACTTTGAAGTGGAACTTGACCCTAAAAGAACTCGACCCGCTGCGCCGCACTCTGGGGGATTCTGCGAACCGACTTTCTTTTAGTATTGTCGTGGGTTCGCTGATTGTGGGGGCGGCAATTATTTCTTCTAACGCGCAAACTTCTCAGCTATCTTTTCTGAGCACTGGTTTGTTTGGGGCGGCGAGTTTTTTGGGTTTTTGGTTAATTATTAGTATTCTCAGGTCAGGGCGTTTGCGGAGTTGATTGAAAAGGGGCAATGGGGAAAATCAGGAGATATAGTAATCCTTTCGGGAAACGCGCAACTGGCTTTTTTGTGAAGGAACCGCGAAGACTCTCTTGATGCGAATGTTGAGAAGAGAAGAGAAAGATTTCACAATTTATGCCAGGAGTCCTATAGCATCCTCAACTATTAAGCCACATCTCTGACTTAAGATAGGCGATCGCCCGCAGCCGCTAAGTCTAAGCTAGAAATTGTTCCATAAACCTAATTGAGGAAAAAAAGATGAGTAGCGGTCACGCCAGCCATAAAGGCTCTTCCACAAAACCCAATACCAATACTAACGGTCAAATTACATCCCCTGAAGACCAACCCGCTGACCCGCTCAATCAAGAAACATCCGGTTATCCGTTCCATAACGAAGCAATGGAAAATCCTGTTGCCACCGCGCGGCCCGGCGAAGAGGCTGAGTCTGGCGAAGAACAGCAATAGTTATATCGATTAAATTGTCATCGATATGCTATCTGCGACGCGATTGATTAGATGTTTGATAAAAAGTAGGTTTGTACTAATTACATTTTGCACTTCCATAGTCCGCCAGGGATTTCAATCTAGGGCGGACTATTCAGCCAGGTGCAGTAATACCTAAAAACTTCTAGACTAAAAACTCAAGTCCTTACGAGAAACTTATTTAACATAAAATAAAAGTTAGGAATTATTACTCAATGAGCGGGATGAACCAAGTAGTGGAACAGGAAAAATTGCCGGAATTGGGATTAGTCTGTATTACCACATCCGATGCCGTTCGCTTTCGCACTGTGACGCGGAAGAGACTTTTACAGCTTTCGGAAACAGAACAAGAAACTGTATTGCGCGAGCTTTATACAGACAACTTAAAGCGGCTTGACAAAGCGATCGACTTCTGTTCCGTTAATCACATTAAGCTCTACCGCATGACTTCTGCACTGTTCCCTTTTGCAGATACAGATTTGGGGGAAGCAGTGCTACACTCAATGACCGAGGAATTGCAAAAGACGGGCGATCGCGCCCTCTCTTTGGGCATCCGCTTGGTACTCCACCCGGATCAATTTGTCGTCCTCAGTTCCGACAAGCTTTCTGTGGTTGAAAACAGCATTAAAATTCTCGCCACTCATGCTTTAATTTTAGATATGTTGGGTCAGCCCCGATCGCCCCAGGCACTGATGAACATTCACGGCGGCAAGAGCGATCGCACTTCGCAGCTCACATCAGTCATCCGCGACTTGCCAGAATCCATTCGATCGCGCTTAACCTTTGAAAATGACGAATACGCTTACAGTTCCTCGGAAATTTTAGAAGTTTGTCTCGATACCGGCGTACCAATGGTTTTTGACGCCCACCACCACGTCATCCACGAACATTTAGAAACTTACGACGATCCCAGCGTTGCCGAAATGCTCGCAGCAGCCCGCACAACTTGGTCTGTTCCTGAATGGCAATTAGTACACATATCGAATGGCAGAGAATTTTTTGCCGATCCGCGCCACAGCGATTTAATTACAGAAATGCCTAATTGCTATTATCAGGCTCCTTGGATTGAAGTAGAAGCTAAATTTAAAGAATTAGCTATTGAAAAGTTGCGCGCCGAATGGTTGTCTGCGAATGTTCCACAATTTAGCAACGTCTCGTAGGGTGGAGTTTTACCAACAATAATTGCCTAAAACCAATCATCTCGAAAACCCACCCGCACCCAACGGTAAATCGCAAGAACAGGCAAGATGCCTGTTCCACAAAGAATGGATTTTCGTGTGGGGTGTCCCGCCCGCCCGGTTTAGTCCGACAGTCCGACAGGGGTTTTTAACCCCTATCTCATAGCTCAAGCCCTGTAAAAAAGGACTAAAATAGATAGATATTGAGATCCTATTTCCAGTCGGTTTTAACCGACTTTAGCTTTGAGGCAGGGGTTTAAACCCCTGCCGGACTGCCGGATTACCCGACTGTCGAACTGTCGGAATCGATAAAAACCGCGTTAATACCAACTATAAATTATGTGCGGACGATTCACTTTAACTACTTCAGGTCAAATCATCGCCGAGTTCTTCAAACTGTCGGAAGTTCCCGACATCAAACCGCGATACAATATCGCCCCAACTCAATCAGTTGCCACAGTAACAGTTGAAACAAAAAAAATGCAGCGACAGTTTCAATTTATGCGCTGGGGTCTGATTCCAAGTTGGGCAAAAGACATGAAAATGGGCAGCAAGATGATCAATGCGCGATCGGAAACTGTAGCGGAAAAACCTGCTTTTCGCAGCGCCATCAAGCACAGGCGATGTTTGATAGTCGCTGACGGTTTCTACGAATGGCAACAGCAGGGAAAGAACAAACAGCCTTACTATTTTCAAAAGGCAGACGGCGAACCTTTTGCTTTTGCCGGTTTGTGGGAAAATTGGGAATCTCCTGAAAAAGAAAACATTGTATCTTGCAGTATAATTACTACGGATGCTAACGAAACAGTGCAGCCAATGCACGATCGAATGCCAGTGATTCTCCCCGACAGCGATTGGGAACAGTGGCTAGATCCTGCTGTTAAAAATGCTCAGGAAGTTTTGCCCCTGTTAAAGCCGTATGCTTCCGAAGCTATGAAAGCAAAGGCGGTAAGTGCGATCGTCAACAGTCCAAGTAGAGATACTCCCGAATGTATTAGCGATCGTCAATAAATCATTGGAGCGGACAAAACTGAGATAGTTTGAGTGTATCCGCTCAATAATCCGGGGTAAATCGCTCAACGATGCACCTCAAATGACGCAAAATCGTTCCTGAGTGGGTAGTCAGCCCCGAATTATTGAGCGGATACATCCATCTTATGATAAAATATGCAAGCGTGCTGGTCAAATGGACGCCAATGCGATCATTGGAGTGCGCTGCCAAACACAAGGCTACCTCCAGGGGGTTCTCGAAGTCCTCTGCTATGGCACAGCGGTGTTGGTCGCACCGCTGTAACCGGCTCCAGTACCATCATGCTGTTTGATTTAGCGGGGAACACAGAGTTTGATGTGCTAAATTCCAGGGAACGGATACTGGGATACTGTACCCCTTGCACAGTGGAAAAAAATTAGTGATTGAACACTAAATTGTTCACCGATGTCTTATAAATTGGAGAATTAATTATGCTTGGTAATTTTAGAGACAAATTTGGCAAACTGGGAACACAAGTTGGCGATATGACATTCACCAATTTACTTAGAGTCCAGCTACATGGGGTGCTAACCGGAAATCACTTTGACAAATACTACTTTGATGCAAAAGCAGAGAATTATAGTAATTACAATGCTTATTCATTAGCACTAGCTAGTTTTTTAGCTTATTTGTTAAATAGTGAGCAGTCAGGAAAGCTCCAGCTAGACAAAAAAGCTATAGAAAAAGAAATAAAAAGAATAGACCAACAAAACTCACAACAAGCCGAAGAAATCTATACCAAATTAGAGAATTGGTTGAAAAATTTTCCAGATAGTTACTTTATTACGGGCAACGAATTCGGTTTAGCTGGGAAACAGGGACTCACTGTTCTTTGCTCAAATAGTCAAGCTCTAATCCTCAAAAACGATGAAGTAATTATTGTCGCTTTTCGAGGGACTCACGAGGTAGCTGATTGCTTCACCGATCTTCAATTGATCCACTCTAGGCAATTTGCTGATGGATTCGGTGTACATAACGGATTTTATGAATCTATGATGTCCGTTTGGCCTGAGGTGTGGGAACAGATTAAACCAGAAGCAAGGGGAGAAAGAACACTCTGGATTACAGGACATAGCTTAGGAGCAGCTCTAGCAAAACTGGCTGCTGCTATGTGCCTCTTTGACGAAAAATACAATGAGAAGATTCCTAATGGTTTGTATACCTACGGGCAGCCCAAAGTTTGCGATCATAAATTTGCCACAGTATTTGACGAGAAGTTTAAACACCGAACATTCCGTTTTGTTAATAACAACGATATAGTGCCTTTTCTTCCCCTTGGCCCTTCAGATTTTGAGCTTAAGCTGCCCAATGTCTTCCATTCTATCCCCAAGTTCGACTATACACTACTCAATACTCTTTTCATCATTGACTACCACCACTCTGGACATTTCAAATTATTTGATGGTAATGGCGATCTTCAAGATGAGAGCTTTGGGATTGTCGATAAGTGGTTAGACAGGGTGACTGGATACCTCAAGAATTCATTTAAACTCGATCCAGGTTCTCTGAAGATCGTGCTTTCATTAAATCCTCTTGAGATTATGAAGAGTATAATGTGGCGTGCAATAGAACGCCATGATGGCATATACGATCATTTTATAGCTCAATATGTTATCAATTTGAAAAAACATCTCGACAAGTGGGAAAAAGAACATCCATCAGCCGCTCCTAGTTCACCAGAAAGGGGTTAAACTAGCGAAGTCTTGGTGATGTTAACATCACCTCCGCCGAGTATACTATGGCGTAAGCGTCCTCGGGCGCAACATATGCAAGGAGAAGTGACATTATGATGACATCAACGACCAGTGACATTGCAGGCTTCGTAGTTGTGCGGAACTTAGGCGTCGTGGACGCCTTAACAGTGAACGCCGTCGGAGCCGCCGGCAATGTCCTAGGCGGTCTCCAAGCCCTGACGGGCGGCAAGCTCAGCGCCTACTACGAGCTTGACGAAAACACGCGCAAGGAAGCCTTTAATAAAATGTGCGAAGTTGCTAGCGGAAAGGGTGCCAATGCAGTCGTGGGCGTGCGTATCCAAACACAAGGCTTCGCCCAAGGGGTTCTCGAAGTCCTTTGCTATGGCACCGCGGTGTTGGTACAACCGCTGTGACCGGCTCTAGTAGCCATCATGGGTCGTGCGTCAAAAAACTGTGGGGTAGGTAGCTAGCTCATTCCAAGCCCATCCCCAAGGCGTTAAGCCAGCCCCTTGTGCTGCTGTAATTCCTAATCGGCTGTTCTGCCAAAGCCAGTTATAGCAACGAACAAGAGGCTTAGGACAACGATCAATTCACAAAGTACGCTGCGTCTAATGCTGACTTGTCCTAACAGATTTGGCGACTGCTATCCCGATAGTGAGTGCTGGGTATCCGCTCAATAATTCGGGGCGGACTACCCACTTAGGAACGATTTTGCGTCATTTGAGGTGCATCGTTGAGCGCTTTACCCCGGATTATTGAGCGGATACGTTTGAGTTATGATGTAAAATAATGTTTGAGTTGTAGCTCGGGTTTTCTAAGGATCAGTTTAACTCAGTTGTTATTTGCTCAAACATTCTTTTAATCTTAACATCAGTTAAAAGACAAAAAATATGATCGGATACGTTACACTGGGCACCAACGATATTGAAAGTGCCGCAAAGTTTTATGATGCTTTGCTTGCTGAAATTGGCGCTCGACGATTCATGGAATTCGACGGATTTATCGCATGGAGTGTTTCTCCCAATGGACCAGCACTTGCTATTACAAAACCATTTGATGGTAATAGAGCAACTGTGGGCAATGGAGTAATGATAGCTCTTCAAGTTGACAGTCCAGAAAAAGTCAACTTAGTTTATAACAAAGCGATCGAACTTGGGGCTAAGGATGAAGGGCCAGCAGGACCAAGAGGCGTGTTACCGGGGTTTTATGCGGGATATTTTCGCGATCTTGATGGGAACAAGCTGAACGTTTTTTGTATGACTCAACCAAACACTTAAGATTTTTATTTTTCGTGAGGTTCGCCGAAAAAAAGCTATTTCCTGTCGTTAGCTATTAGTTATCAATCCATAAATAAGAGTTGATAACTAATAACTAATGGCTAATGACTAAATTAACTGTCGTACATCCGGGCTTCAGCCGCCTCGGGATTTTCCTCGCAATACTCGTCAAAAGCCGTTTTTTCAAGTTTCATCGATCGCTGGTGAGAAGCCTCAGCCTGCATTTCCTCTACAATATCCCACGCTACCGCGCACTCTCTAGAGGTAGCGCCTTTCTCGGCACAGATAGTTCTGGCATCCGCGATCGCCTGTTCGATTTGTTCGTCAAATAAAAGACTCTTCGGCTTCTCGACAAAATCGCTTTTTGTCAATATATCCGTGACCGAAATAATGCCCACTAGCTCGTCCTTAATCACCGGTGCCCGGCGGATGCGGGTATTCGCGAACAACCTAGCGACATATTCCACGCCCAAGTCAGGATTGACCGTAATGCAAGGTTTGGTCATAATCTCGAAGACGCGGACTTTTTTCGGGTCTACTCCGTAGGCTGCTACTTTATAGACAATATCTGTTTCTGTCACAATGCCGTAGGCATCTTGTTCGTGGCGGCGTTCCACAATTAACGCGCGCAAACACAGATCGTTCATCATCGCCACTGCTTCAGCTACAGTTGCCGAACCGCGAATGGTAACAACATCTGTGGTCATAATATCTTGGGCTTTCATCATCATTTTTTATTCCTTTCCGCTTATAAAGTCTAGTGCGTCCCGATTTGGGGCTGTCCATTTGATTTGTGATCATCATTAGGACTTACCCTCAGAAACCCGGTTTCTACCAAAATATTGGGTTTAGTAACGATGAATCCGGTCTAGCAACCAGGTTGGTGAGAAATCGTGCGATCGCAAACTAATCATAAAACCTTTAACGGCACTCGGGATGACAAGTTGCCTGAAACCGCCTATCGCTCTTCCGGAACCTCTGGAGTCCGCGATTTAGCCCTCAGACGGGGCTAGCGTGCGATCCTCCAAGCAAGAATGAAGTATTGGGGCGATCAATCTCTGAGCTTGTTGGGATCAGATTTTCCAGCCCCAGTCTCAAAGAAGCAAAAGTTAACACAAACTAAGCAACTGCTTGCGCTCGCACAGATCCCCGCCTCTGATAAACTTGATGGCTGGGAGTGCAAAAGAGCACAAGGCACGCATCAGCAGTTGGGAGGATCTAGTTCGTGGACAATGTAATCGGTTTAGAGATTATCGAAGTAGTTGAGCAGGCAGCCATCGCCTCCGCTCGCTTGATGGGCAAAGGCGAGAAAGATGAAGCCGACAGAGTGGCTGTAGAAGCCATGCGGGAGCGCATGAACAAAATTCATATGCGCGGCCGCATCGTGATCGGCGAAGGCGAACGCGATGACGCACCCATGCTTTACATCGGCGAACAAGTAGGTATTTGTACCCGCGAAGATGCCAAAGATGTCTGCAACATAGATGAATTGATCGAAATTGACATCGCTGTTGACCCCTGCGAAGGTACTAACCTGGTCGCTTACGGTCAAAACGGTTCGATGGCAGTTTTGGCAATCTCTGAAAAAGGTGGTTTGTTTGCGGCACCGGATTTCTACATGAACAAATTGGCTGCTCCTGCGGCTGCTAAGAATCATGTAGATATTCGCAAAACGCCGACTCAAAACCTCAAAATTATCTCTGATTGTCTCGGCCGCAGTATTGAAGATTTGGTGGTGGTGGTCATGGATCGCCCCCGACACAAAGATTTAATTAATGAAATTCGGCAAGCGGGTGCAAGAGTTCGGCTGATCAGCGACGGCGACGTTTCGGCAGCGATTTCTTGCGCGTTTTCTGGTTCCAACATCCACGCACTTATGGGTATTGGCGCAGCACCCGAAGGTGTGATTTCCGCAGCAGCAATGCGCTGTTTGGGCGGTCACTTCCAAGGGCAGTTAATTTACGATCCGGCTGTCGTAAAAACTGGTTTGATCGGTGAAAGCAAAGAGAGCAATATTGCCCGCCTGAAAGAGATGGGCATCACCGACCCGGACAAGATTTACAATGCTGAAGAGCTGGCATCTGGAGAAACAGTTCTGTTTGCAGCTTGCGGGATTACCCCCGGAACGCTGATGGATGGAGTTCGCTTCTTTGGCGGCGGCGCTCGCACTGAAAGTTTGGTAATTTCTTCTCAGTCGAAAACAGCTCGGTTTGTGGATACAATCCATATGTTTGACCAGCCGAAATCTTTGCAATTGAATTAGTGATTAGTTAGTTGTTAACAGTTAAATGTTAACAATTAACAGTTAACGGTTAACAGTCACCAGTGATTAGCAATTAGCGATAAACTAAGAACTAATAACAGGTGACTGTTAACAACTAAGAAATAAATAGTGACAAATCACAGATATGAATATTGCAGTCGTAGGTCTCAGCCACAAAACAGCGCCGGTAGAAGTTCGCGAAAAACTGAGCATTCCAGAACAGAAAGTTGAAGCGGCGATCGCCCAATTGCGAGGCTACCCGCACATTCAAGAGGTTGCCATCCTCAGCACTTGCAACCGCTTAGAGATTTATATTGTTACCAGCGAGTCGGAGCCTGGTGTGCGAGAGGTTATTCAGTTCCTTTCAGAATGCAGTAAAGTTCCTTTGCAGTCTTTGCGCCCTCACCTGTTTATTTTGCTGCACGAAGATGCGGTGATGCACTTGATGCGAGTGGCTTCTGGCCTCGACAGTTTGGTGCTCGGAGAAGGACAAATTTTGGCTCAGGTGAAACAAACTCACAAACTCGCCCAGCAGTACAAAGGTGTAGGCAGAATTTTAGAGCGCTTGTTTAAGCAAGCTCTCACAGCAGGGAAGCGAGTTCGCACGGAAACTAGCATCGGTACCGGTGCAGTCTCGATCAGTTCGGCGGCGGCAGAATTGGCTCAAATGAAGGGTCAGCATTTAGCAAGCAGCAAAATTGCAATTATTGGTGCTGGCAAAATGTCGCGGCTTTTGGTGCAGCATTTGCTCTCAAAAGGAGCGAGCAATATTTCGATCGTTAACCGCTCTGTGCGGGGCGCCCTGGAGTTGGCCGGTCAGTTTAAAGATGCTCAATTGCACCTGTATCAGCTCTCGGAAATGATGCAGGTAATTGCTAGTTCAGACTTGGTTTTTACCAGTACTGCAGCTACCGATCCTCTGTTAAATAAAGCTAAATTGGAAGCGGTTTTAGACCCGAATCGCCCTTTGATGTTGGTTGATATTTCTGTGCCACGCAACATTGACTCAGATGCGAACGAACTCGCTAATGTGCGATCGTTTAATGTGGACGACTTGAAAGCAGTGGTAGCTCAAAATCACGAAAGTCGCCGCAAAATGGCAATGGAAGCTCAGGGCTTGCTGGAACAGGAAGTAGAGGCTTTTGATCTCTGGTGGCGCAGTCTGGAAACTGTTCCTACTATTAGCTGTTTGCGGGATAAGATAGAATTGATTCGGGAACAAGAGTTAGAAAAAGCTTTATCGCGTCTGGGTTCGGAGTTTTCGGAGAAACATCAAGACGTGATTGAATCTTTAACAAGGGGGATTGTGAATAAGATTTTGCACGATCCGATGGTACAGTTACGCGCTCAGCAGGATATTGAGGCGCGACGACAAGCGATGCAAACTTTGCAAACACTGTTTAATTTGGATGTGGATGTCAATCAGCAGTACAGCTAGTTTGTGATTAGTCATTAGTCATTAGTCAGTTGACAGGAAAGCAGCAGTCATATTATGTCCGGTCAATTACCCTTAATAAAAATGCCTCCAACCCTTGCGGCAAAAGCATCGTTCGGCATGGGTAATTGCTCGGACTTGATATCAGTTATCATTTAACCAATAACTACTGACTAATAACTAATGACTAATGACTAATAGGCGAATTTATCAAATAATGCTACTAATTGCGGGCCTATGGCTGGTTGTAGAGTTAGCCTCCCGCATAGCAGCAGAAATTCTCTGGTTTCAGGAAGTTGGATATCTTCAGGTTTTTCTGTTAAAGCTGAAAACTCAAGGGTTGCTGGGGGCGATCGCAATTGCTGTTTCTTCTGTCTTTTTGCTGGGAAATTTGGCTTTAGCCCGCCGCCTGCAACATCCCGCAGAGGAAGGAAAATCGCCCGTTGTGGGGGCGCTATTCGCTTCACCGAGAGCGAACAACACCGGGAAGAATTACGAAATACCTGTTGCTAAATCCCAAATTAGCTTGTCCTGGCTGCTTTTGGCAGTATTCGGATTGAGTTCGATCGCAACTTTTATAGTAATTCACTGCGGGCTGTTAGCTGCAAACAGCCTCACCTATTTCGGTATAGCTGGCAATTTGCCTGCACCGCCCGTGCAGTTGGGAATTGAGTCAATCCAGCAAATAGCAGTGCAGCTATTTTCTCACTGGTGGCAGTTGGGCTTGCTGCTGGGAATAATTTTAGCTGTGGCAATTAAGCCTGATTTTTGGCTGCGGGCGATCGCCCTTTTTCTCAGTTTGGCGATCGGGCTGATTGCCGCGAGTCGCTGGACAAATGTTTTGCAATATTTTCACCCTATTAATTTTAACACAACGGACCCTCTTTTCAATCAAAATATTAGCTTTTATGTATTTATTTTGCCAATCTTAGATTTGCTAGGATTCGGGTTAACAGTTGTATTTTGGTACAGTTTAGTATCTTGTGCTTTAACATATTTGCTGTCAGGAAATAGCCTGAGTCAAGGGATATTTTTGGGGTTTTCTCGATCGCAGCAGCGGCACTTGTACGGGTTGGGTGCAGCTTCAATGCTAGCCGCCGCATTCCGCTACTGGCTGGGGCGCTACGCATTGCTGTATTCGCGGGGAGACGTTACTTACGGGGCGAATTATGCTGACGTGACGGTGCGGCTGCCCTGGTATGGATTTTTGAGTATTTTGGCGGGGGCGATCGCACTTTTGATGCTGTGGCAGGTTTACCAATTCCAAATTAAAAATGAACTCATAAAAAAAATTCTTTTAGCATGGGTGACTTTAACTTTTGTGGGAGGTTGGCTGCTGCCACAAATTGTGCAGCAACTCCTAGTTCAACCCAACGAACTAGCACGAGAAAAGCCGTACCTCCAGCGCAGCATAGCCTTAACTCAAGAAGCCTTTGACCTCAACAATATAGAAATAAAAACTTTCGATCCCGCCGGAAAACTTACTTATGCCGACTTAAAGAAAAATCAACTTACTATTAGCAACATCCGGCTATGGGACAAGCGACCGCTGCTGCAAACCACCCGACAGTTACAGCAAATCAGACCCTATTATACATTTCCTGATGCCGATATCGAGCGCTACACAATCAAAAATGAAAAAGCAAAAAAGGGAGATTCTGAAAGCCAACAAGTGTTTCTGGCAGCGCGGGAATTAGATTACACAGCAGTTGCCCCCGAAGCTCAAACTTGGGTGAACAAGCACCTGGTTTACACTCACGGTTACGGCTTTACTCTTTCTCCGGTAAACACAGTCGGTGTCGGCGGTTTACCCGATTATTTTGTCAAAGATATTGGAGTTGCAGCCCAGACAGGAGAGACTGCTTTGGGAGTAACTAGCGATCGAATTCGGGCCAGTATTCCGATCGGCTACCCGCGAATTTACTACGGCGAAATCACCGATACAGACGCGATGGCGCCCACAAAAGTCGAAGAATTCGACTATCCCAGCGGCGAAGACAATGTTTACAATACTTACAGCGGTAGGGGGGGAATAGCGATCGGTTCTATGTGGCGCCGCTGGCTGTTTGCTAATTATCTCAAAAATTGGCAAATGGCGCTGACGCGCAATTTTACGCCAGAAACTAAATTACTGTACCGCCGAAATATTAACAAAAGAGTCCGGGCGATCGCTCCTTTTTTGCGCTACGATTCCGACCCTTATTTAGTAGCAGCAAATGCCAATCTTACCAAGGATGATATAGAAAAAGATCAAGATAAAAATGGCAATAAGATTAAACCTTCACCCTCGGCTACGGATAAATCTCCCAACTATCTTTACTGGATTATCGATGCCTATACAGCGAGCGATCGTTATCCCTATTCTGACCCCGGAAATCATGAGTTTAACTACATCCGCAACTCCGTTAAAGTAGTGATTGATGCCTACAACGGGTCTGTTGACTTCTACGTTGCCAATCGATCCGATCCGATTATTAACAGTTGGATTGCTATCTTTCCCGGACTCTTCAAACCCCTTGACAAAATGCCTCCGGCTCTCCGCAAACATATCAGATATCCAGTAGATTTGTTGAGCATTCAATCAGAACGCTTGCTAACTTATCATATGGAAGACCCCCAAGTATTTTACAATCGGGAGGATTTGTGGCGAGTTCCCAATGAAATTTATGGCAGCGAACAGCAGCCCGTAGCACCGTATTATTTGATTACCAAACTGCCAACTGAAAAAGCCGAAGAGTTTATTTTGCTGCTTCCCTTTACACCAGTAAGTCGTAACAATTTAATTGCTTGGATTGCAGGGCGATCGGATGGTGGCAATTACGGAAAATTGCTGCTGTATCTGTTCCCCAAACAGCGATTAGTTTACGGCCCGGAACAAATAGAAGCTTTAATTAACCAAGATCCGGTTATTTCCGAACAAATTTCTCTCTGGAATCGCGAGGGTTCAAAAGCAATTCAAGGAAACTTATTAGTAATTCCCATTGAACAATCTTTACTGTATGTCGAACCTCTTTACTTAGAAGCCGAGCGCAATAGTTTACCAACTTTAATCAGAGTTATTGCTGCCTACCAAAACCGCATCGTCATGGCAGAAAATCTTGACTTGGCACTCAAGGCACTTTTTCAGCAACAATCTACCACTAAACCCGCAATTGTGCGACCTGTAGAAGGAACTGAACCAGCTTTAAAATAGTGAATGATATCAATTCCGGTTACACTCCTCATGATTGTTGACTGTTGACGGTTGACAGTGAACAGTTAACCGTCAACAGTCAACAGTCAACAGTCAACTCGATTTTATTATTCCGATGCAACCGGAAACGATATAAATTACTGGGATTTCTGTTCGCTAGCCGCCTTAATATCCTGCCACCAAACATCGACATAGGGCCACATCAATCTCTTGTCTGCTCCAGAATCTAGTTTCACTGTCACCTCATAACGGTTAATATGCGTGAGCTCGCCAGTTTTGCCATTCAAATACAATTGTTTGGGATTGTCGGTGATAATTTCTACCCTTTGATTCAACAGTGGCAGGCTCTGGGTAGAAGAACCCTGAAACGGATTTTTGCCTTTGATCGCATAGCCACCAATCAAAAATAAGTACATTGAAGCTAGAAAAAATACTGTACATAAACCCACAATTACCAGTGTTTTTTGTTGTGAAAAACTGGTATAAACGCTGGCAGATCCTACGCTCATAGTTCCAAAAAACAACAAATTTGGCAGGTACAGCCCATCTTCCAGAAACACGCTACCAAAAAATATGAGGGCTACCTGAAAACCAAATAATGCAGCCACCCAACTCCAGCCAGTTAGCAACGATGCAGATAGTAGCCAATTCATTGTTATAGTAAGGGCGATCGCCATTGCTATTGCCCCAAGTGGTGCTGCATAATCGTACTGTCTGAAGGGAAGAAGAACGAAAAATACTAAAGCATAAGCAAAACCCGCCAAAGCCAATGCTAATCCACTAATTATTTCGTTCCCGTTCAGCATGGCGATGGATTTGTAGAGAACTAAAGTGAAGCGTTCATCTTCTGTGGTGATAGTAGCCGTTGAAAATTCCCAGCGGACTAAGGCCAGAAATTCTAACCGTAGGGTGCGCCACAAGAACCTTACCCCTATATTTAGGGGAGGGAACTAATTTGTGAACCAAGCGTGCTATCCCAGTTTCCCAAGGTGCAAGATTAACGATGACCGAAACCACAAGTCAGCCGGATCAGAAGGTGAAATTTTCAGAAAACCAGATTATTTAGGGTTTGCTGAATATATCGATCGCGTGTTACTTAGCCTGGGTTACGCGATCGCGCGCTCGAGAGTAAAGTGCAAG
>NZ_JAUBPR010000123.1:0-19030 GCF_036700845.1 Microcoleus sp. S13_C5 | reverse complement strand
TTTTTAAACTACGACTCATAAACGCACCATACAAGCTATCTCTCTATTATATGCAACTTCACATAAAATTGGTATAAAACTCTTCGATCTAATTTTACACAAATCGTTGTTTATCTATTTTTTTCCATCGCAAAGTTGATGAATTTTTGTCCTCTGCGTTCTACTTCTTGTTTTGTAATCACCATAAATTCCTGGCTTTCAAAAAAAGGTCGAGCTGTAATGCTGGCTTCGGTAAATAACTTGTTAATTCCTAAGTTTTTGGCTTTTGACTCAATTTGTTTTAAAATTAGCCTGCCGACTCCTTGCCTTTGAAAATCTTGATGACAGTAAAAGCGATCGATATGGCCGCTTGCTTCTAATTCCCCAAAACCTGCAATTTTCTCACCCTCTTCTGCTACGAAAGTAAATTTACTGCTTAAACTTTTAGTCCAACTTTCGATATCCATATCTGCTGGTGCCCAAGCATCTACTTGTGCTTGTGTGTAATCGCGGATGTTTACTTCGTGTACCGTGTCGTAAAACAGTTTTACAATTTGTTCGGTATCACCGATTTCGTAGGTTCGTACTCTCATAAATTTTCTCACTGCGATCGCTTCTTTAATATTAATTTGGGATTTTTAAGCGCTTCGCAACACGGATGGATGTTGGCTTTTACCATTTTGGCTCATTTCTTCCAGGGCGATCGACCCAAATTTTCTCTACCACCCCCCTTGACAAACTCTATCACTCTATGTTAAGGAAGCAGAAGCAAACCTAACTCGGATTAACAGTACATCAACCCAGCCCCTTAACGAATAAAGCTTGAAACTTATGACACAAATTGGGCCCGATCCAAATCGACCCTATCCGATGGCCGATCAGCGGCGCGTATGCTTCATCAAAAACTTTATTAAATCCCCCAACATTATCGTCGGCGATTACTCATATTACGACGATCCAATAGATCCAGAAAACTTTGAAAAAAATGTACTTTATAACTACGGAAACGATCGATTAATTATTGGCAAATTTTGTGCGATCGCCACCAACGTCAAATTAATCATGAACGGTGCAAATCACAAACTCGACGGCATTTCAACTTATCCTTTTCCGGTTTTTGGTAATGGTTGGGAAACTGCCATGAATTTATTAATGGAACTGCCAAGTAAAGGCGATACCGTCATTGGCAATGATGTGTGGATCGGCTATGAATCGCTGATTATGCCCGGAGTCAAAATCGGCGACGGTGCCGTCATTGCTGCCAAATCCGTTGTAGTAAAAGACATTCCCGCTTACACCGTTGTCGGTGGAAACCCCGCCCATCCAATCAAACAGCGTTTTAGCGATGCTGAAGTAGCACAACTATTAGAAATTAGGTGGTGGGATTGGGAAATAGACAAGATTTCGCGCAATGTTAGCATAATTATGCAAGGCGATATTCAAGCACTCAAAAAAGCCGAGTAAACTCGCAAATACAGCGATATTAATTTTAACTCTGATGCTGAGTACCGGTTCCGGCGCGATTGAAGGCGAGCAAACTCCCAGCAGCCGATCCCGGAGAGATCTTCTAATCTGCGTTCATCAGCGTCAATCTGCCTGCATCTGCGGTCAAAAAATCCCCAAAAATCACCATGCAAACCCAGGGAGCCCCCGTACCGCACCGCCCCTACAACTTACTTAGCCGGGCCCACAGCCTCGATCGCATCCTCCAGGGCGATCGATACATGAGTCCAATGAGTCCCCCCCTGACAAAAAGCCACGTAAGGCTCCCGCAGAGGCCCGTCAGCCGAAAACTCCGACGTACTCCCATCAATAAAAGTACCCCCAGCCATCACTAACTGACTTTCATACCCGTGCATCGGAGCCGGCACCGGATCTAAATAGGAACCGACGGGGGAATTTCGCTGAACGGCGCGACAAAAAGCAATTAACTTATCAGCAGAACCGAATTCGATCGCCTGAATCACATCTCGTCTTCTAGCCAAAGGCATAGGATTCACTCGATAACCCAACTTATAAAAAACATAAGCCGTCAAATGATTTCCCTTCATCGCCTCCCCCACACAACCGGGAGCCATAAACAAACCCTGAAACAGCAACCGATTCAAATCAAAAGTTGCGCCGCCGCTGCTGCCAATTCCCGGTGCCGTCAAGCGACAAGTTGCCGCCTCGACTAAATCAGCCCTCCCGGCCACGTAACCGCCCGCAGGGACGATCGTACCCCCCGGATTTTTGATTAAAGAACCAGCCATCAGATCCGCACCCACCGCAGTAGGTTCGCAATCATCAACAAACTCGCCGTAACAATTATCAACAAAGCAAATTGTGTTAGGATTCTGATGTTTGACTATGGCGACGATTTTTTCAATCTCAGAAATAGACAAACTCGACCGCCAAGAATAGCCGCAAGAGCGCTGGATAAAAACCAGGCGAGTCTTTGCTGAAATAGTAGAGCTCAGTGCGTGCCAATCCACACTTCCTTCGCGAGTTAGAGGCAACTCACGGTAACTAATGCCAAACTCAACAAGTGAACCTTGACCTTGCCCCCGCAAGCCGATCACTTCTTCTAAAGTATCGTAGGGAGAACCAGCCACTGCCAACATTTCGTCACCAGGACGCAGGATGCCAAAAAGAGCACAGGCGATCGCGTGAGTACCTGAAACAAACTGTACCCGGACAGCCGCGGCCTCTGCCCCTACCACTTCGGCAAATAGCCCGTCCAAAGTTTCTCGACCCAAATCATCGTGGCCGTAACCCGTAACCCCTGCAAAATGGTGGACTCCAACCCGGTGGCTGCGAAAAGCTTTTAAGACTCTTTGAAGATTTTGCTTGACTGTAGTGTCAATACCAGAAAAAATCTGAAAGAGTGCCTGTTCTGCTTCCTGTAGCCGTGAAACGCTATTCATCTATACCTCGCTCACCCTTTGCGTGCGCGCTGTTCATTATGGCGTAGATGCGGCCCCTAGTTTGTAAACATAATATATTCATGACGATTGCAACTTCCAAAAAAACTTCTCCTGATTGGCCTGTCGTAGGCTTTATGGCCTTTCTGCACATCGGTGCTTTATTTGCTTTGCTGCCGAGTAATTTTAGCTGGTCTGCGGTCGGGCTAGCAGTATTCCTGCATTGGGTAACAGGTGGTTTAGGAATTACTCTCGGATTTCACCGCCTCGTCACCCACCGCAGTTTTCAAACACCGAAATGGCTAGAGTATTTTCTAGTTATTTGCGGTACCCTTTCCTGTGAAGGTGGCCCGATCGACTGGGTAGGAATGCACCGGTTACACCACATACATTCCGACACCGAAACAGATCCCCACGATTCCAATCAAGGCTTCTGGTGGAGCCACATGGGCTGGATGCTCTCGGATCTCCCGATCAGAGTTGAAATCCCCCGCTTTACTAAAGACATCGGCGACGACCCAGTATACAAGTTTCTCCAAGCATATTTTATCCCCATCCAAGTTGTCTTCGGTGTGTTGCTTTATTTATTAGGCGGCTGGTCTTTCGTGGTTTGGGGCGTGTTTATGCGGATCGTGGTGGTGTTCCACTGCACTTGGCTGGTTAACAGCGCTACCCACAAATTCGGCTACCGCACCTACGAGTCGGGCGATCGCTCGACGAACTGTTGGTGGGTGGCTCTGCTCACCTACGGCGAAGGCTGGCACAACAACCACCACGCCTTTCAATACTCGGCTCGCCACGGTCTTCAATGGTGGGAAATCGACTTCACCTGGATGACAATTCAATTGCTGCAATCGCTGGGTTTGGCAACCAAAGTGAAATTAGCAGAAAAATAGCGATCGGCAATTAGTCATTGGTTGTCGGTCATCAGTTCTGGACTAATGGCTAGTGACCAATGCCTAATCCTGTTTTTTGCGATCGGTATAGGTTGGGTTGAAGTAAGCTCGAATCCTGTGGTGCGATCGACCCAACCAAAACCAGAATCAGTTATAATATAATTGGGAACAAAAAATTTTGTTTGGCAGCCAAATTTTTTATTTTCAAAATACAACCGTAAATCTTTTTCAATCCTAATCCCAAATCTATCATTGATTCTTTATTAGTTTGGGCAAGAATGCAGCAAAAAAGTTCACTGCTCAATCCCAACTATTATGCGTGAATCTAGCTCGGCATCTCATCAGAAATCAAAAAGAGAATGACAATTGCAACGCAAGAAAAACTCCAATACAATTGGAAGCACGTTATTAGTTTAGCAGGACTTCATATCGGCGCTTTGTTCGCACTGCTACCCAGTAACTTCAATTGGACAGCAGTTGGTTTAACAGTATTCATGCACTGGATAACCGGCGGTTTGGGAATAACTCTCGGATGGCATCGTATGCTCACCCACCGCAGTTTTCAGGCACCAAAATTCGTAGAATATTTTCTAGCATTTTGCGGAGCCCTTGCCTGTCAAGGAGGAATAATTGATTGGGTTGGGCTGCACCGATTGCACCACACCAACTCTGACCAAAATGCGCTCGACCCTCACAATGCCCAAAAGGGTTTTTGGTGGAGTCACATCGGCTGGATGCTATATAAAGGTCCAGCTCACGCTGAAATTGCCCGCTGCACAAAAGACATTTCAAGCGACCCATTTTACCAATTTTTGCAAAACTACTTTCTCCCGATGCAAATCGTCTTTGGCGTCTTGCTTTACTTAGCAGCAGGCTGGCCGTTTGTAGTGTGGGTAATTTTTGTACGCTTAGTTTTGGTGTATCACTGCACCTGGTTTGTAAACAGCGCCACTCACAAATTTGGCTACCGCACCTACGAAACAAACGATAGTTCTACTAACTGTTGGTGGGTGGCTGTCTTGACTTACGGTGAAGGCTGGCACAACAACCACCATGCTTATCAATACTCTGCGCGTCACGGAATGGAATGGTGGGAGGTTGACTTCACTTGGATGACTATTCAAGTTTTGGAAGCACTAGGTTTGGCTACTAAAGTGAAATTACCAGCCAAGTAGCAGCAATTGGGTCCTAGATGCAGAAGCTCTGTAGGGCGCTTATGGCGCACCTTACCGCTTCAGAAACCCGGTTTCTGTGAGAAACCGGGTTTTTTGGTGAGTAATAACCAATGACCAATGACCAATGACTAATGAGCCCGTTTTTGCTCGCCCCGGCCGCGCAAATATTCCGCTAAAAATGCCAATCCTCCCGAACCTACTATCAACAGCACGCTGAGAGCATTAATATCAGGTTTCACCCCAGTCCGAATCCGGCTAAAAATTTCCATCGGCAGAGTTGTAGTCCCGCTACCTGCGGTAAAACTCGCAATTAAAAAATCGTCCATGCTGAGGACAAAAGAAAGCAGACAACCAGAAACAATTCCGGGTATTAATTGAGGGAGCAAAACCTGAATAAAAGCCTCAACAGGCGTTGCACCCAAATCCAAGGCAGCCTCTTCTAAATACGGGTTTAAATCTGCCAATCTAGTTGAAACAGCGAGGGCGATGTAAGCCAGACAAAACACAATGTGAGCGGCGACAATTGTCCACAAACTCAGAGGAATAGCCAGCGCTGCTAAAAATACCAGAGTAGCAACTGCGGTCGCAATATCTGGAATAATAATCGGCAAGTAGGAAACTCCCTGATATAAACTCTTACCAGGAAAGCGGTAGCGGGCTAAACCAACTGCCATCAAAGTGCCGAGTACAGCAGAGATTGCAACTGCACAAACAGCAACTGTTAAACTGTTTCTCAGGGCAACTAAAATCCGCGTATCGCTAAATAATTTAACGTACCAATCTAAAGTAAATCCTTCCCAGCCGGCGCTAAAACGCGATTTGTTAAAGCTGTAAAATGTGAGTACCAGGATTGGCAGGTACATATAAAAAAACATCAAAACGGCAAATATTACCTGCCAAGAAATCTTAAATTTAGGTTTTAAGTACATATCGGCTTGTATTTCCTCCTGTGGATTGTCGGCGGTATTTTCCATTTCTCGGTAATCGGTAATTGGTAATGGGTAATTGGTAATAGGTTAGGATTGTTTTCTTCCTTCTTGCTTCTTCCTTCAACATCCTAAATTGCATTACGATCGCCATATTTGAGTAAAAGGGCAATTCCTATACTCACTACAAAGATTAATACCATACTCAGAGCCGACCCCAGCCCCCAATTTTGAGTCGCCCCCAAAAACTGATTGTAAATTAAACGAGCCGCCGTCATACTAGAAGCTCCACCGAGCAACTCTGGATCGACAAAATCGCCCAAACAGCTAATAAATACTAGCAAAGAACCCGCAGCAATTCCCGGCATCGTCTGAGGTACTGTCACTTTCCAGAAAGTTTCCACCGGATTCGCGCCCAAATCCTGAGATGCTTCTAGCAACCTGCGGTCTAACTTTTCCAAAGAAGCGTAGAGAATTGTCACGATATAAGGCAAATAACTGTAAGCCATACCGATTAAAACTGCGGAACTTTGATTAAGCAATTCCAGAGGAGGAATGCCTACAAGTGCCAGCAGCGAGTTGAGAACCCCCGTAGGACGCAGAATTGTAATCCAAGCATACGATCGCAACAGCGAAGAAGTCCACAGCGGCAACACAAAGCCTAACAAAGTTAAATTCCGCCACTTTTTCGAGACATTGAGGGCGATCCAGTAAGCCACGGGAAATCCCAGCAGCAAACACAGAATAGTAGTCCCCGTTGCGAAAAAGAGCGATCGACCCATCACCTGCAAATTCAGCGGCTCAAACACTCGCAGGTAATTGCCGATCCCCGAAGGATTCACCAAATCTCCTGGCTTAATATTCGGCACCAAACTAAGCTGAAAAATCACCAGAGTTGGTATGACTAATAATAAAAGCAGCAACAAGCCAGAAGGGCCGAGCAATGCCAGCGGGCCTGTCCACGCTGACCACGGGGAAACAGTTTCAGCCTTCAAAGAAGAATTGGGAGGAATAGGAGGGGGAGTTCTAGTTGAAACAGCCATAGAGCAATTTTTTTGAGTTTTTAACCGCTGAAGAACGCGGATTAACGCGGATATAATACAGATAGAGTGGGCGATCGGCTGTAGGGGGGCGGGTTGATGTAAATATTGGGTTAGAATAAGAGATTGCGTGTAAAACCCGCCCTAAGTTTGATGATTAGCCGCTGGTTAATTTAGTCCAATAGCGATCGTACACGTCTATAAATTTTCCTACCGGAGCAACACCTTCGCAATTTTTCAAAGTAGCCTCAGAAGGGAAAAGAATTTCATTTTCGCGGACTTCCGGCGTCAGCAAACTAAAAGCATCTTCCGAAGGAGTTGAGAAACTGAGCCGTTCTACTAAAGAAGCAGCGACATCGGCTTGCAGCATAAAGTTAATCCACTTATAAGCTGCTTCTGGATTGGGAGCACCTTTAGGAATTACTAAAGTGTCAGTCCACAGAGAAGAACCGCTTTTTGGCACAACATAGCGCAATTTGTCATTATCTGGAATTACCTCATTAGCATCAGAAGAATAACACATAGCTACCTTCAAATCCCCCGTCAGCATTTGCGGCCGCCAAGCATCAGTGGTAAAAGATGCGATCGCCGGTTTGAGTTCAACCAACTTTTCGTAAGCTTGTTTCACTTGCTCTTGGTTCGTAGAATTGAGAGAATAGCCCAACATACGCAGCGCAGCACCCATCACTTCTCGAACATCATTTGCCAGCGTCATTCGCTTTGCTAACTCCTGTTTATGCTGCCACAAATAGTCCCAATCTTCGGGCTCTTCTTTGAGTTGTTCGCTGTTGTAAATTAAGCCTGTGGTTCCCCAACTCAAAGGTACGCTGTAGCGGTTTCCTGGGTCATAAACAGGGTTTTGGAACTGTTTTTTGAGCCGATCGAGTCCGCCCAAAATCGAGTGGTCTAATGGGGTCAACAGCCCCAGTTCCGTCATCTGAATCACCATGTAGTCAGACGGGTAAATGATGCTGTAGGCCCGGCCACCGCCAGCTTGAACTCTAGCCAACATCGCCTCATTGGAGTCAAATACATCTGCAACTACGCGAATGCCGGTTTTTTCGGCAAAGCGATCGAGCAAAGCTTCATCGGTATAGCCTGCCCAAGTATAGATGTAAAGTTTGTCGGCCGAACCTTTGACGGGAGGAGCAGATTGTACGTCTGCAAGTCGCCAGCCACAACTCGAAAGAGCTAACCCGGAAATTGTCGCCGCCGAATTTTTTAGGAACTGACGGCGTGTAGAATTAGCCGGGAAAATCCTGGAAATTGGTAAGTTAGTCGGAGGCACAGTTAGATTTTAGATTTTAGATTTTAGATTTTAGATTGGGGAATTGGGGATTGGGAAATTCGATTTTAGATTTTAGATTTTAGATTGGGCAATTAGGGATTGGGAAATTCGATTAAATCCGTTAAATCCCGTACACTGTTCGTTGCCGAACTTTCCTGCAACATCCATCCGTTAAATCCGTTAAATCCGGTACACCGCTCGTTGCCGAACTTCCCGACCTCCGTGACATCCGTTAAATCTCGATCGCCTGTTCGTTGCCGAACTTCCTTCGTAATTATGCTCGATCGGTCAAAGCGAGACAATCAGTAGTTCCCCAGTAAGCGTAAATCGGCGTGTGCGGATCTGGGAAAGAACCGCCGGTATTTGGCTGGCGCACTGTAATTTTATCGCCCGACGCCAACTCAACCACGTAATGAACGTGCGTGCCCATGTACATAGTATTTTTGAGCCGCCCTTCAAAACAGTTGACCGACACTTCCGGCTGGTAGAGATTCAAATATACTTTTTCCGGCCGAACGCTGACCACAACAGAGTCGCCTGTGACACCATTCCACATATCCGACTGCTGAACAATTATTTTCAGATTGGCTGATGTGCGAACTGTGATAGTCGATCGGTCGATCGATTCTACCGTACCCGCAAACAAATTCGTATCGCCAATAAAATCCGCCACAAAAGCCGTCTGCGGGCACTCATAAATTTCTTCAGGAGAGCCAATTTGCTCAATCCTCCCCTCGTGCATCACAGCAATCCGGTCAGACAGACTCATAGCCTCTTCTTGGTCGTGAGTCACCATCACAAAAGTCAAACCCAATTCTTGATGCAAATTCGACAGTTCCAACTGCATCTGCTTCCGCAACTTCAAATCCAGAGCACCCAGAGGTTCGTCCAGCAGCAAAACCGCCGGTCGATTTACCAGAGCTCTCGCCAAAGCTACCCGCTGCTGCTGGCCGCCCGACATTTGACCGGGAAACCTGTTGGCGAAAGATTCCATTTTCACCAATTGCAAAACTTCCCGTACCCGTTCTTCAATTTCTGCTTTTCCCAGCTTTTTGATCCGCAATCCAAAAGCGATATTGTCCCAGACATTCATGTGTCCGAACAAAGCGTAGCTTTGAAACACAGTATTTACCGGACGGCGGTAAGCTGGAGTGTTGGTCATCGACTGGCCGCGAATCATCAATTCGCCCGCCGAGGGAGTCTCGAACCCAGCGATTAAGCGCAGCGTCGTAGTCTTGCCGCAGCCACTGGGCCCGAGGATGCTAAAAAATTCTCCTTGGCGGATGTTGAGGTCAACTCCGCGGACTGCGGTTTCGCCGTTAAATACCTTAAAGACCTTGCGGAGTTCAACGTCAAGCGCTGTATCCGTTGCTGTCGTACCTTGGTTGAGTGCTGTCTGAAACATATTCGCCCTTTCCTGGGGGTAATGCACGCCACTTAAATACAGTTTAAGTTTAGACTTTTCTGTATTTTAGGTGAGGAATGTTGGATGTAACAGGTTTTGGGATTTGTTCTTTAAATTCTATCCCAGAGCGCACCATTGTCAGCAACAGGCTTTCTGGCCTGTTCCACAAGAAAAGTCACTCTTTGTGGAACAGGCCCGAAACCCTGTTCATAAAAGGCTTATTGAGAATGGTGCAACATCTCAGAGCGACTGGTCATCTATTTATTCTCAGGAGTTGGCGTCGGAGAGGGTTTTTGCGGTTTGTCTGTTTTGGGTTCTTCTGCTTTTTTCCACTCTGACAAAGGTCGTTGGACGGCATTTTTAAAGTCAAAAGGCACTAACAGCACGGGCAAATTTTGGGCTGAATTTTGAGGGGGCGCTTCCGGCGGATCGGCTTGAGCGTACAAGAAGCGGCCGCTAAAGTCTGTTTTGCCTAAAACTAGGCGGTGAGTTTCCTGGTTGTCCAGTTTTACTGTGACTGTAGCTTGGGGTTGGTCGAGACCAAATTCGGGTAGTTGAGCTGCAGTAATATTAATCGTGCGATCGCTCTTTCCTGTTGCCAGCCTGTCTAGCAAAAAATCCACCGATGCCTGACTTGCGTGTGCTTGCACTGGCAATTTCATTTCCCAGCTAGACTTGCCTCCTTTTCTAGCATAAACTCGCTCAAAAGTCAAGATTTTTTCAGGGGTTTTGACTGTAAAGAATTGTACGCGAGCCGATTTAAAAGCAAAAATTTTCTGTTTTTCTTCCTTAGCGGCTTCCTGTTTCGGAGATACTTGCATCTCGAACAAAGCAACCAACCCAGTCATGCTCAGCGCGACGGCTATCAATACTAATGTATTTTTCTGCAATTTCATAGTAACAGCGAATTCGGCATGGTAATGGGGAATGGGGTATGGGGTATGGGGAATGGGTAAGAGACGTACCCTAGGGAAATTAAGAATTAGGAACTTGTACCCTCGCGTAGCCGAAGTATTAGGAATTGACAATGGGTAAGGTGCGCGGTTCGGCGCACCTTACAAAATTAGGAATTAGGAATTGGTAATGGGTAAGAGGTGGAAAAACCAGAAAGAGGCAAATAAATCCGTTAAATTCCTTACAGAATTTGTTGGCGAACTTATCTTCTCTTCCACCAGATAGCGCCGCCAATTCCCAGTCCGAGTAAAGGCCAAATTAGCCAAGCTAACACCAGCAATCCTACTTGGAGGGCCGTCATGTTAATACGGCGGTTGGTAGCTTTTTTCGGACTGATAGAAAAGCTTTTCTGGTCTGGTTTACTCAACCAACTGACTGAATTGAGAAACACGTCGCTATTGAGTTGTTGGTCAAACCAACCGTTAGTCACAAATTGAGATGTGCCAATTACTACCATTCGCGATGTTTTTCTAGGAGTTGAAGGCCCAGAAGGAGTTGACTTTGGACTGGGAGATATTCTGGGAGATGCTGTGGGAGATGTTTCTGGTGTCGGTGTGGGAGATGCTGTGGGAGATGCTGTGGGAGATGCTGCTGGTGTTGGCGAAGTCGTCGGTAATGCTGGAGGCGTTGCTTCTTGCGAGACAATCACCGAATAGCTGATTGGGGAAGCTGTTGGTGATGTTGTCGGCGATGGCGATGTTGTCGGCGATGGCGATGTTGTCGGCGATGGTGATGTTGTCGGCGATGGTGATGTTGTCGGCGATGGTGATGTTGTCGGCGATGGCGATGTTGTCGGCGATGGTGATGTTGTCGGCGATGCTTGGGGTGAAGGCGATGCTTGGGGTGAAGGCGATGGCGAAGTTGTCGGCGATGCTTGGGGTGAAGGCGATGGCGAAGTTGGTGAAGGTGAAGGTGAGGGCTTTAAGGGAGTGCTGTCAGTGGACGATCGAACTAAAGCTACACCTAATAATAGCGGGCCTTGTCGATCGGTCTTCTGATCAAACTCCAATTTCCTCGTCGTCAAATCGCTTTCGGCCCAACTTTCCTGACTCGTCCAAATCAGGGGTTTTTCCTCTATCCCTGCTACTGGCGAGGTTTCCAAAGCACGCGCAAACGGATAAAATGAAATACCGTTGCCAAAACTTTGAGTAATCGGATGTTCGCCGTAGCGCCTGACGGTGGGAACCGTGGGGCCGAGGCCAAATCTTTGACCAGTGCCCGAAGCATCGATGGCCAAACGGGTGTCTAGTTTGACGCCCCATTCTTGCAGCATTTTGTCCAATCCCGTATCAATTGCCGGGTCTACCATTAAAAATAAACTGCCGCCGCGATCGAGATAAGCTCTTAGTGCTTTAATTTCTGTATCGGAAAACGGTTTGTCCTGCCCCGGAATGATTAAAGCATCTGCATCTTCTGGCACTTCTTTGCGTTCGGTCAAATTCAGCGTTTGGGTGTTGTAGTATTTATCTTTCAGAGCTTTTTCAGCTTGCTGAATTCCGCCTTGACCTTCCTTTAGCGGGCGGGCTCCTTTGCCTTGCAAAAAGTAAACTGTAGCAACGCGAGTGCTCAGGATTTCTTCTAAGCCATTGGTAAGTTTTATCTCTGAAAGCCCTTGATTTGGGTCGCTACCAAAAGCAGTGCCACCTTTTTGCAGAACTTGTTTTTTGTCCCCGGATTGCAGGTAAACTTCTCCGATGCTGGTAATACTAAATTCCCGCGCTTTTCCCGGTTGGGCTTGCGGGTCAACAAACTCGAATTGGAACTTTTCGCCTCCCTCGCGTTTGTAGCTTTGCAGCAATTCTTTAATTTGGGGATTTTGGATGGGGTCAAATACCCAAACTTTGACTGTTTGTTGCAGGTTTCGCAGTATTTGTTGAGTCTGCGGGGCAAGGGTAAATTGTTGGCTTTCGGTTAAGTCGATGCGGACGGGATAGCGAACGGCTATGAAGTTAATTACTCCGAGAATCACAAAGACAGCGAGGGTAGCAATCAGGGCGTTGGTGCTAGCTTGAGTGGAACGCTGCCCCCAAAAGCTGTGTTCGTAACTCAAATATAGCAGCCAAAGTGCGATCGTCACTGCTCCGGCAATAACTAAACCGACTGTCAGGGGGTCCCATACTCCAGATACAAGTGCTGCTGTCACCCCCGCTGCGATGAGGAGGGGGCCCAGCAAAAAAACGTATTTCCAATTTGTTTTGCTAATTTTCATAAGGTAAATATTGAGGGAAAAATTTCCGGATCGAGGATGTTATTCTATATCGCATTAGCCTGCAACCATGCTGTTAAATCTGACTGCTTGTTGAAATCCAGCACGGCATCTCCTAGTTCTTCTAATTGCTCTACGCCTAATTGACGGATGCAGTTTTCGGTTTCCGGTTGTATTGTGCCTAAACGCCGCACTAGCTGACGCAATATTAACGAGAGTTGAGCGGTTTTTGTCACCTGTTCTCTTGCTATCTCTATGGCAATCTGCTGGTCTTCAATCCACAGTTCTTGCTTGTGCAATTCATTTAATTCTTCCTGAGTGAAGTTTTCCTCCCTGGCAATCCTAAAAGCTTTCTGAATTTCGGGAACTGCACTGAGTGTTTCTGGTACTGTCTCCAGAGTGCTGGTATTTTCGAGAAAGTAAATCCATTGGTCGGCGGTTGTTTCTAATTCGGCTAATTCCTTGCTAAATTTTGGCAGTTCTATAAATACTAATTCTATTTCAGTATCTGGACACTCAAACTGTTGCTCTTTTTCTTGGAAAACAAACCGCGACATAAATTCTGGCTGATTTTCAAACATTTCAAAGTCGGCAATTTTCAAAGAAATTACTGTTTTTAGTCTTTCGTAGCGTTCTTTTCCTGTTAATTGCTGGCTGTAGCTTTTGGCAGCGTTGTACAAAACTCTGTTCCCAAAGGAAGGCACGTTGATCAGTTGAAGTTCAACTAGGGCGATTCTGCCGCCGTTAATTGTGGCTTTGACATCTAGGTGTGTGTCTTGGGTTGCGAGAGTTTGAGGTTCTGCTTGGGAGTCGATTATTTCTAAGTCTTCGATGACCGGCTGTGCTTCATAAAGGATGGCGTTTAAAAAATTAATCAGGATGTCTTTGCTGTCGCTGGAACCGAATATTTTTTTGAACGCAAAGTCGATTTTGGGATTGATAAATCTCATGGTTTGAGGTATTTTGTAGAATGATTAACAGGGAAAAAATAACCTTCCCTTTGCTCTTTCCTTTTTTTTACTTTGGCAAAAATAACCTTCTCTGTCTCTGCCTTACCTAATGTTTTTAAGAACGCTGATATCGCAAGGCATCGATGGATTGGGCGGTCAGAAATACTCCTAAAATGATGTAACTGGCAAACATAATTAAACTGCTGGTATCGAAAACTCCCTTGACAAGATTGGTGTAATTTGTTAGGAGCGACAAATGTCCTAATGCCGTTCCGAAGGGGCCACCGATACTGACGGCGACTGCATCGATCACCCAGAGAAATAATACTAGAGTGAAGGTGAGGATGGCTGATAAAATTGTGCTGTCGGTGAGGGAGGAAATAAACATTCCGAGCGACAATACTCCTGCTGCTAGTAAGATTAAGCCGCAGTGTCCTAGCAGAAGAACTCCGGGGGGTACGGGCGGGGTTGAGGAACTGAGGGCGATCGCCTCGCAGAACAGCAGGGGCAGTAACATTGTGGTATAAAATGTTAAAACTCCGAGGAGTTTGCCGGTAGCAACGGCCCAGTTTGTTAAGGGCGATGTGGCTAATAGTTCTAAGGTGCCGCGTTTGCGTTCTTCTGCGTAAAGTCCCATTGAGAGTACCGGTAGTACGAACAAGGAAAGGGAACCCATGATTCGCAGGAATAGTTGCAGGAATTCGTAGGCTACGTCGATCGGAGGTTCGGTAATTCCCATTTGGTCTCGCTGGCCGATTTGGGGAATTAACCCGTCGGGGGCGAGGAGGATGGCTATTAAAAAGTAGCCGGTAATTAGCCAAAAGACTGCTGCGATGGCATAGGCTAATGGCGAGGCAAAATAGCTTTGTAGTTCTTTGCGGTAAATTGCGACAATATTACTAATCATTACTAACATTTAGGAATTGGGAATGGGTAATTGGGCATTGGTAATTGGTTCATTCTGAGTCACCTGCCGGTGGTGTTTCGCTGTCGTCGCTATCCTGTTTTTTTCTTTCTATTTGCGGCTTTTTGGTCATAGGTGGCTGTTCTGGTCGAGAATCGCTAGTCGGTTGTGGCTTTTTTTTAATTGGCCGTTTTTTTACAACTGGTTGGGATTCTGGTTGAGAACCTTCGATCGACTTTGGTGCATCTACAATCGGTTCTGATTCTTGTTGAGGATGCTCGATCGACTTTGGTGCATCTACAATCGGTTCGGGTTCTGGTTGAGAATGCTCGATCGACTTTGGTGTATCTAAAATCGGTTCGGATTCTGGTTGAGGATGTTCGATCGACTCTACTGTTTCGACAATGAGCAAATTTTCGACAACCGGTTCTGGTTGAGGATGCTCGATCGACTTTGGTGTATCTAAAATCGGTTCGGATTCTGGTTGAGGATGCTCGATCGACTCTACCATTTGAACAATCAGCAGATTTTCGACACTCGGTTCTGGTTGAGAATGCTCGATCGACTCTACTGTTTCGACAATGAGCAAATTTTCGACACTCGGTTCTGGTTGAGAATGCTCGATCGACTCTACTGTTTCGACAATGACCAGATTTTCGACAATCGGTTCGGGTTGAGTACGTTCGATGGACTCTACTGTTTCGACAATGAGCAGATTTTCGACAATCGGTTCGGGTTCTGGTTGCTCGATCGACTCTACTGTTTCGACAATGACCAGATTTTCGACAATCGGTTCGGGTTCTGGTTGCTCGATCGACTCTACTGTTTCGACAATGAGCAGATTTTCGACTATCGGTTCTGGTTGAGGATGTTCGATCGACTCTACTGTTTCGACAATGAGCAGATTTTCGACCATCGGTTCTGGTTGAGGATGTTCGATCAACTCTTGTCTTTCTACAGTTTCCAGAAACTCTGCGACTGGTTGCATTTCTGGTTCTAAATCGCTTATTTCCTCTGGTGTTTCTGTAATGGGTTCGGATTCTGGTTGAGAATAGTTGATCGACTCTTGCCTTTCAACAACTGATTCGGATTCTGGTTGAGAATAGTTGATCGACTCTTGCGTTTCGACAACCAGCAGATTTTCGATAATCGGTTCTGGTTGAAGATGCTCGATCGGCTCTACTGTTTCTGAAACAACGGCCAGATTTTCGACAATTGGTTCTGGTTCATGATGCTCGATCGACTCTTGCCTTTCGACAACTCGTTCGGATTCTGGTTGAGAATAGTTGATCGACTCTAAGGTTTCTGAAACTTCTAGATTTTGGACAATTGGTTCTGGTTCACGATGCTCGATCGACTCTACGGTTCCTGAAACTTCTAGATTTTGGACAATTGGTTCTGGTTCACGATGCTCGATCGACTCTACGGTTTCTGAAACTTCTAGATTTTGGACAATTGGTTCTGGTTCACGATGCTCGATCGACTCTACGGTTTCTGAAACAATGGGCAGATTTTCGACTATCGGTTCTGGTTCATGATGCTCGATCGACTCTAATGTTTCTGAAACAATGGGCAGATTTTCGACTATCGGTTCTGGTTGATGATGCTCGATCGACTCTGATAATTCGACAACTGGTTCAGATTCTGACTGAGGATGCTCGATCAACTCTACGGTTTCTGCAATTGGTTCGGATGGTGAAAGAGAATCATAGGTAGACTGTTCTCTATCTGAAACTGGCAGATTTTCCACAATCGGTTGCGATTCTGATTGATGAGAATCCGTTATCGTCGGTTGCGATTCCGATTGATGAGAATCGGCGATCGAGTCTTGAATTTCTGCCGCTTCTTGCAGATTTTGATCGACCTCCGGTTCGCTGTGAACCAGATTTTCTTCTGGTTTCTTTTCAGCCGCTGTCAGCCTTAAAAACACATCTTCGAGAGTAGCGCGAGAGCGGCGCATTTCGCACAGCCCAAATCCAGAGGCGACGATAGCTGTAGCAATTTCTCGTCCGGGTTCTCTTTCCGGTTCGCACAAGGCCCGCAGGCGGTAGCGATTCACTAAAAATTGCTGGCTTGGAATCAATTCGATCGATCGAACTCCCGGCACATTTTCCAAAGAAGGCAACAGCAGACTGTTTACCAAATCAGCCTCGCCTTCAACTTCGAGCTCGTAACCCTCTCCGGCGGCCAACTCTCCCATCAAATTTTCGGGAGTACCCGCAGCGACGATTTTACCGCGATTGATGATGGTGACGCGGTTGCAAGTCATGCTGACTTCCGGCAGAATGTGCGTGGAAAGGATGATTGTGTGCTGGCCGCCAAGACTTTTGATTAAATTGCGGACTTCGATGATTTGTCGGGGGTCGAGGCCGACGGTTGGTTCGTCTAAGATAATTACCGGCGGGTCGTGGACGATCGCCTGGGCGATACCGACGCGCTGCCGAAATCCTTTAGAAAGCTTGCGGATTAAAACTTTGCGTTTATCAACTAGGCCGCAGCGTTCGATCGCGGAGGTAACTCGTCGCGCGCGATCGCCCGCAGGTACTTGCTTAATCCTTGCCACAAAAAACAGAAACCCTTCCACAGTCATTTCTGGATACAGTGGCGGGTTTTCCGGCAGATAGCCGATGCGCTGTCTGACTGCCATCGAGTTTTCGTGAACGTCGAGGCCGGCGATGCGGGCCGTACCACTGGATGCAGGCAAATATCCCGACAAAATCCGCATGGTTGTGGTTTTGCCAGCGCCGTTTGGCCCCAAAAACCCGAGAATTTCTCCTGATTCGACCGAAAAAGACACGTCCGCGATCGCTGCGGTCGAACCGTAAGTTTTGCTTAAGTGTTCTACTTCAATCATTTGTCAGAAGTCACGCGATTTTAGATTTTAGATTTTAGATTGACGCCGCCAAGTGCAGAGTCCCCCCAGCACAGCGGGTCGAGCGAATTTATGGCGCAAATGCTAATTTGATTTTGTCTTCTAGTGTAGTCTGGCAAGAACCAAATCTATCATAAGTGTCGATCGGACTTAGAAGCGAGACGCTAGGTAGTAGGGTGCGGAGCGCGGAAATGATTAGCCGATGTACATCGAATCGCTACCAACTGACGCACCCTACCAGTAGAGTCCGTGCTTAACCGAACCCTCCACTAGCTGCCTTCGATGTTGTTAGGCGCTGTTTCTAGGTTGATATCGGCATTAAAAACAATCACAAATTGAGCCTTGGGGATTAACTGCCGGACGATCCGCAGATAGCCGTCAGCATCGGAATGCCTGAAAAAGTGGGCCACAGTGATTCGCTGCATATTGGGAAGCAGGCGAACAACCAACCACCTGTTAAGGCGCTGTTTGTAGGGCATAATTAAATTTGTCTCCATTTGAATGTTGGAGCCAAAGCCAGTTCAATGCTTGTCGAGGGCGCGGACTGGCTTTTGACCTTTGTTAGACTTTGTGTCTGTCTCTAGATTATGACACGAACTACATATAGTCAACTGAATAAGCATAATCAACTGAACTAAGTACGGGACAGATAATGACGCTGGGGCAAAAGCTAAGAGAAAGACGTGAAAGTCTAGGTTTGACTCGAATACAAGTGGCAAGAGCGTGTAACGTGGTGGAATCCACAGTCATCAACTGGGAAACCGACAGACACGTCCCCAAGCTTTACCCAGCACAGATGAAAGCCCTGTGCGACTTATTGAAGTTCACGATCGAAGATTTAGTAGTTTAGCTTGGGGAGTTAAGATAAATTGAGCAATCGCTTGCTATGCTACATCGATTAATGCTGCTGAAATTGAGCCAACAACAAAGTAAATTTTTATTTGATTATGCCAAAAGCTACATTAGTCAGTAAGTAAATTGAAAACTTTAAATTATGGCTCGGACTCAGCCTCAACGCCAAACTATTTTACTCAAAGCCTCTAAACTATATTTTAGCAGAAAAACAGTTAGATTAGGAAATGCTGTCTATCTCGTTCGTAATATTACTGGCTTTAGAGTTACTGAAGCTGACAGCATCTCCATAATAAAAAACAAGAATGTAGTACCATTTGAGTTTATAATTTTTATGTGTGTAGTGGGATTGTTTTTGGTTTTTAGAGAATTCAATCCAATATGGGTAATCGGCATAGTTATACTAATAATACTGTCTTTAATTTATAATGCAACCAGGCCACCAACTTATGAAATACTCACAATAGAATATGTGATTGAAGTATCTTTTGTTTCAGGAGATAAAGTAAACATTTTACTCATGAATCACAAAAAAATCGCCAGCGATGAGAAATTTTTGGAAGATGTAGTTTCAACATTATATAAAGCTTTAGATAGTAATGACGGTTCTCCAGAACTTACGGTGATATTTTTATCTAATTAGAGAAGCAAGCTAATACCCGTTCTCGAAAATTATCAAA
>NZ_JAUBPR010000264.1:0-1968 GCF_036700845.1 Microcoleus sp. S13_C5 | reverse complement strand
AAATAGTCTAAATGAAAGCTCATTACTCTAACTGTATTGGTTGAGCTATTTTACACCATAAACTCAGGAGAGCCATTCAAACCAACTTAAACGTTTTTTATTGTGTGGCACAATTAATCTCCCCTAATAATATTCATTCCCTCAGCCGTCACCCCATACAGACGCTGGTTTTCCCTCTCCCCGCTCAAATTTTTATATCCATATCCCCTTGGGAATTCAATGTTTCCATAATCCTCCCTATTTGTCAACCAAACTTTCCCACAAAGATTCCCCTACAAAAAAAAGCTCCTGCCATTAAGCAGGAGCTTTTTTCGATTAGACAATCAAATCAGAAATAAATTCGATCGATTAGTCCAAATTAGGCATACCTAGCACTGGTTCATTTTCGCGATCGATACCCTTCTCAAAGCCAGCGACAGCCGCGCGAGCGCGACCAGCGTGCCACAAGTGGCCGACCAAGAAGAAGAAACCCATCACAAAGTGGAAACAGGACAGCCAAGAACGAGGAGAAGTGAAGTTAAACGAGTTAACTTCAGTCGCCACACCGCCCACAGAGTTCAAAGAACCCAAAGGAGCGTGAGTCATGTACTCAGCCGCGCGGCGAGCTTGCCAAGGCTGAATGTCATTCTTGATTTTGTTCAAGTCCAAACCGTTAGTACCGCGCAATGGTTCCAACCAAGGACCTTGGAAATCCCAGAAACGCATCGTTTCACCGCCGAAAATGATTTCGCCAGTAGGAGAGCGCATCAGGTATTTACCCAGACCGGTGGGGCCTTGTGCAGAACCGACGTTAGCACCCAAGCGTTGGTCGCGGATCAGGAAGGTCAAAGCTTGCGCTTGAGAAGCTTCCGGGCCCGTCGGGCCGTAGAATTCGCTGGGGTAAGCAGTGTTGTTGAACCAGACAAAGCAGCAAGCGATGAAGCCCATCAGGGACAAAGCGCCCAAGCTGTAAGACAGGTAAGCTTCGCCAGACCAGATTAATGCGCGGCGAGCCCAGCCGAAAGGCTTGGTCAAAATGTGCCAAACACCGCCAGCGATACAAATCAGGCCGAGCCAGATATGACCGCCGATGATGTCTTCCATGTTGTTGACGCTGACAATCCAGCCTTCGCCACCAAAAGGAGAGCGCACCAAGTAGCCAAAAATCACAGCCGGGTTCAGAGTGGGGTTCGTGATAATACGCACGTCGCCGCCGCCCGGAGCCCAAGTGTCATAGACACCGCCGAAGAACATGGCCTTAGCTACCAGCAGCAGAGCGCCGCATCCCAACAGAATCAGGTGGTAGCCGATGATATTGGTCATCTGGTTCTTATCTTTCCAGTCGTAGCCGAAGAAAGAAGAGTATTCTTCGAGAACTTCCGGGCCGCGAACGGCGTGATAAATGCCGCCCAAACCGAGAACAGCAGATGAAATCAAGTGAAGCACGCCGACTACGAAGAACGGGAAGATATCCGTAACTTCACCGCCGGGGCCGACGCCCCAACCCAAAGTAGCGATGTGGGGCATCAAAATTAAGCCCTGTTCGTACATGGGCTTTTCTGGGATAAAGTGAGCGACTTCAAACAAAGTCATTGCACCGGCCCAGAACACGATCAAACCAGAGTGAGCGACGTGTGCGCCCAGCAGTTTGCCAGAGAGATTGATTAAACGAGCGTTGCCAGACCACCAAGCGAACCCGGAGGATTCTTGGTCGCGACCGCTTGCGTAGGAATTAGAGAGCGTTACCACCCGGTAGAACCTCCAACGATTTTAGATTTTGGATTTTGGGTTTTTTTGTTCCCTAGTAGGGCACGGGAGAACCGCGCCTGCGCCGGGGAATAGGGATTTGGATTTCAGATTAGTTTAAAAAAATTAAATTAATCTGAAATCCAAATCCTGATTTTTTTAAAGTGCGTTACCGCGAGGCAGAACTTCTTCAGGGAAGATGAAGTTTTCGTGGGGTTGGTCTGTCGGAGCCATCCAAGCACG
>NZ_JAUBPR010000122.1:0-19140 GCF_036700845.1 Microcoleus sp. S13_C5 | reverse complement strand
TGTATGGGCTGCTCGTAGCTATCTACTATCAACTCAACATCTTTCAAAATTTCCAGAACCCATGCCCGCTCGTCATCATTTTTTTTTACTTGTTCTAACACCGAAGCCGGCAATAAATCTCTTAAAATCTTTACCCAGCGGTGAAAAATATAATTAGCGGTTGATTCACCAATGCCAAATTGTACCCCAAGCATTTGAAAAGTAGGTAAGTTATGCAGGTACACTAATGTCAAAATAATTTGGTCTGCTATCGTTAGTTTAGGGGGGCGACCGCTGCCTGGTTTAATGAGCCGAGTTTTTTGACTTTCTTGAGATGTTTTTTGACGAGCGTACAAATTTTCTGCATGGGTAATTAGTTGTATTAATTGGTCGTAGTCTATACCCAACATTCTTTTAGTCTCGCATGGATGCTTTTCAATATATTCTCGGAGTTGGCTCATGTTTTTGTGGGTAAAATTCCATTATAATTTAAGAGCGCTCTATCAACCATTTCTTTTTGGGAGATGTCTATTGAAATTTCTAGTGTTGCAGAAGCACAAGCAGATAGTGCATTCCTCCTATTATCTCAGATGACATCACCAGAGAAAGCAAGGGAGTGGTATGAGGGATTGTTGAAGGCGATCGAGTCTTTATCAGCGATGCCAAAACGCTGTCCTATCGCCAGGGAAAATCAATACTTCAGTAAAGAAATTAGGCAGTTAATTTAGGGTAAAGGGCGCAACTCATACCGCATTCTTTTCACTATTGCCGAAAGTGAAGATGTGTCCGCAGTTCCCATCCTCCACATTCGACACGCTGCCCAACAAACTCTTGGCGAGAACCAGGAATAGTTCCTAGGGTGCGTCAGGTCGAATTAGAGCAACTGTCGAGCGCACAATATTAGCTGACGCACCCTACAAATGAGATAAGTTGTTCTGTGTAAATAAAAATATTTAAAACTAAAGTTATCCAAAAAGACAAAAATATAGTAAAATAGTAGATTGTGATTAATCTAAGGATATCAACAGATTATGGCTAAGAAGAGCATGGTCGAGCGCGAGAAAAAGCGCCAGAGACTCGTAGACAAGTACGCCGACAAGCGGGAAGACCTGAAAGACCAGTTTGACCAAGCTAACAATCAGATGGACAAAATGGCGATTCACCGCCAACTACAACAGCTACCCCGCAGCAGTTCGCGGACTCGCTTGCGGAACCGCTGCTGGGCAACTGGACGGCCCAGAGGTTACTATCGTGACTTCGGACTGTCTCGCAACATGATGCGAGAAATGGCTCACGAAGGTCTTTTGCCCGGTGTTGTGAAGTCTAGCTGGTAGCACGAGAAAGAAGGAAGAAGGAAGAAGGAAGAAGGAAGAAGGAAGAAAAAAACTCACAATTAATCGGCAGGATTAGGTTTGGGGTTGATTTTTGTTTCAGACTTATGAGTTAAATTTTCCTCCTTCTTGCTTCACTGGCCGCAGCATTTATCGATGCCGAGACTTTCGAGTAACAAGTCGCTGACGGCGTTGGCGATCGCAAATTCGCCGTAGAAGCTTTTAGAAAAATCATAGGCCTGCATTTCGGTGACGATCGCAATTACGAGGCTGCCCAAGTCGTTTTCGCCTTCCATGCGCTGGCGGACATAGATTTGGGCAGCTCTTTTAGCTATTTGCTGGTTGGCTGCTTCTGGGATAAACTCGGAGTCTAGCCATGCCAGCAGCGTTTGTTGGAGCCATTGGCCTTCTTGTTCGGGGTTTTTGGCGGGCGGTAAGGTAATAGGTTCAATGATTTCAGACATGATTATTCCTAATTGCTAATGTTGACTTTGAAAAGTTAACTGAGAAATGACAACTGATAAATATATGCAATATGATATACCGACAATTATACAAGGATACGCCCAAGGCTATTTCTTGATGGCAAATGACGGCGAGGAAAGTTTGGGGTGGTATTCCAGCCGGCAGCGGGCGCTGATTCCCCTGGATGAAAGATTTACCTATCCGAAATCCCTGCGTCGCCAAATCAATCAAAATCGATTTTCGGTGGCTGTGAACCGCGATTTTGGGGCGGTGGTTGAGGGTTGTGCCGATCGCGAAACGACTTGGATTTCTAAGGAGCTCAAGAAGATTTACTGGGGTTTGTATGAGGCCGGTTGGGCTTACAGCTTCGAGACTTGGTGCGGGGACGAATTGGCGGGCGGTATTCTCGGATTGTCGATCGGCGGTGCGTTTATTGGGGAGTCGATGTTTTACCGAATTCCCGAGGGTTCTAAGGTGGCGATGGTGAAGTTGGTGGAGAGATTGCGCGATCGATCTTATCTGCTTTTCGACGCTCAAATGAACAATCCGCACTTGGAAAGATTCGGCGCTTATACTGTTAAAGAAAAACTGTACAACACTCTTTTGCAAGCAGCTTTGAAGCGCCGCTGTTCCCTATTTTGAAAGCTTTGAGCTAATACTGAAAGGCCGGCAGGGAATGAATTCCACGGGGCTTTTAGCTAAAGTCCTCGCTATGAGGACTAAATGAGTTCTTCAGTCCTCTTGAGAGGACTTTAGCTTTGAGGCAGGGAATTCATTCCCTGCCGGACTGCCGGACTCAACGAAAGACCGTTAAATTGACACTAATGGGCATTGTCATGTCCTTGCCCCTAGCTAAAATTTTCAGCCCCGCTATAATGTTTCTCAAGTATACAAATCGAGCAAAAAGCAATGGTAGATCCAGTCAGCGCGGGTTTGGGTTTGGGTTGGTTATTGGTCGGCCCTATTTTGCAAGACTTGGCTAAAGCAGCTTTAGACGACTACGTTAAAGATTTTTTTAAAGACTGCATTAAAGATGTTGAAGGACTTGCTAAAAAGCCCTTCGCTCAAAATGCTGTTCGCGAAGCCATTAAATATTTTACTCAATGCTTCGAGCAGGAATTGCAGCGATCGCAGTTAGATAAAAAACAGATTCAGCAATATCTGCAACCTTTAAAACAATTTATCAAACAACCTCCTGTGCGGCAAGTTTTGGGAAATGCGTTTCAAAGGAATTGTCGGGTTTTAAATACTGCTATCTTAGCTGATTCTTGGCAAACTTTGATCTTACAGCATCCGCTGCGACGGAATTTGCCCACGTTCACTCGGATCGTACCTTCTAATCTTCTTAAGGAGCAACCAACTGCTTCGCTCCCCGATGCGTTTAGTTGGGAACGAGTGGCAGAAAAATATCTGGCAAGTGTTAAATTAATTATACAGCAAAATGCAGAACTACGAGAAATTCTGAATGCTCAAAATTTAGACGGCATCTTGGGACGTTTGACAGATAGTAGTCCAATTTCGGCTGATTTTAACTTAGAAAGTTATCAAGAAGGACTGCGAGAACAATATGAATATTTGGATTTAGGTAACTTAGATACTAGGTCTGGAGAATACGAACGACAATTGACAGTTAAAGAAATATTTATTCCCCAAAATGTGCGATCGTGTCAGGAATATTTGCCGAAAGATTATGAATTACCCAAGGAAATTCAAAAGCTATTGCGAGAACGGGGAGACATTGCCGCCGAAGTCCGTCCCGAAGATTTGGAACGCTACCAAAAAGCTTACACTCAACAGCAAGCTGACTCCATTTTGAAAGTAATTGATGATGTCAATTACCCTTATCTAGTGATTCTAGGCGATCCGGGTTCAGGCAAATCAACGCTCTTAAAATACCTGGCGCTTCAGTGGGCAAAACAGTCTCCAAATCAGTTGTCCTCTCAACCGATTCACTTACTGATTGAATTGCGAAAGTACAACCGCAGTAGAGATGAAAAAGAGTGCAGTGATTTTCTAGAGTTTATGGAGCGCGGTTCTAGTTGGATCGGGCATTTAAACAAATCTATTTTGCACGAATGGCTGCAAGCTGGCCGCGCTGTTGTCATGTTTGACGGGCTAGATGAAGCCTTTGAGGTGCAAAAACGCAATCGTATTGTTGACCAAATTCATAACTTCACTCAAACCTATCCAACGGTGAAAGTGATTGTCACTTCTCGCGTGATTGGTTACCAGCAGCAACGGCTGAAAAATGCCGAATTTCATCACTTCATGCTGCAAGATTTTGAACCGGAACAAATTCAAGATTTTATCCAGAAGTGGCACGAATTGACGTTTACAGACCGCTTGAAGAAAGCTGCAAGTTTAGAACGATTGGATAAAGCCATTGGGGAATCGAGGGCGATTCAAGAATTAGCTGGAAATCCGCTGTTGCTGACGATGATGGCAATTCTGAATCGCAATCAAGAGTTACCGCGCTTTCGAGCTAAACTCTATGAAGAAGCCTCAAAAGTGCTGCTGCATAAATGGGATTTTGAGGTGAAAGAAGAGCTGAGTAATGACAAAATTGATCCTCGTTCAATTGATGAAGAAGTCAAACAAAGTATCTGCAGGCGAATTGCCTACAAAATGCAGTCGAGTGAGAAAGGATTAGCCGGAAATATTATTAGTCGCGATGATTTGCGGCAAACTATAGCGGAATCTTTGAGCGGGTTGATGGGAACTGAGGCAACTGCTTGTGCGAAGTTGATGGTAGAGCAACTGCGGGAGCGCAATTTTATTTTGTGCTTCTTGGGTGGATACAATGAGGATTATTATGCTTTTGTCCATCGCACGTTTTTGGAATATTTTTGTGCTTGGGAGTTTGTGCGGCAATTTGAAAAAGAACAAACACGTACATTAAATGATTTGATTCAAGTTTATCGGGAACACTGGCGAGATGAGTCTTGGCATGAAGTGTTGCGTTTAATGGCGGGAATGCTGGATGCTAAATTTACAGGTGACATCCTGGAATATCTGATTGGTGAAAATGGGGAAGCAGACAAGTTTAGCAATCTATTTTTGGCGGCGCAGTGTGTTTCAGAAGTCAAGAATAGAAATGATATTGCTGTTATTGCTAGTCAATTGTGCGATCGAGTTAAAGAGTTAACTAAATACAGAAATATCAATGGTTCTACACCTCCAGAATATGACAGCCTAGTTTTTCAAATTCGCACACAAGCAGTAGCAGCAATTGCAGCTACTTGGAAAGATGACCCACAAACCTTACCTTGGCTCAAACAACTGGCTCAATCAGACGATGATTGGTTGGTGCCATATGCAGCAGTACAAGCATTAGCATGGGGGTGGAAAGATGACCCAGAAACCTTACCCATTCTCAAACAACTGGCTCAATCAGACGATAATGAGTATGTGCGATCTTCAGCAGTACAAAAATTAGCACGGGGGTGGAAAGATGACTCAGAAACCTTACCCATTCTCAAACAACTGGCTCAATCAGACGATGGTTCGACTGTGCGACGTGCAGCAGTACAAGAATTAGCACGGGGGTGGAAAGATGACCCAGAAACCTTACCCATTCTCAAACAACTGGCTCAATCAGGCGATGATGGGAATGTGCGACAATTAGCAGTTCAAGAAATAGCACGGGGGTGGAAAGATGACCCAGAAACCTTACCCATTCTCAAACAACGCGCTCAATCAGACGATAATGGGTCTGTGCGACAAGCAGCATTACAAGAATTAGCACGGGGGTGGAAAGATGACCCAAAAACCTTACCCATTCTCAAACAACTAGCTCAATCAGACAATGATGCGACTGTGCGACAATTAGCAGTTCAAGAATTAGTACGGGGGTGGAAAGATGACCCAGAAACCTTACCCATTCTTAAACAACTGGCTCAATCAGACGATGGTGCGACTGTGCGATGTGCAGCATTACAAGAATTAGTACGGGGGTGGAAAAATGACCCAGAAACCTTACCCATTCTTAAACAACGCGCTCAATGCGACGATAATTGGTATGTGCTATATGTAGCAGTACAAGAAATAGCACGGGGGTGGAAAGATGACCCAGAAACCTTACCTTGGCTCAAACAAAGCGCTCAATCACACGAGGATGGGGATGTGCGATCTTCAGCAGTACGAGAATTAGCACGGGGGTGGAAAGATGACCCAGAATTATTTGAGTTATTGTGCGATGTTGCTATCAATGACCCCTTTGATCGCAAGTACATTCTGCAAAATAATCCCCGGCAAACAGCTCTTGCAGCTATGATTGAGTTATATCCCGATCGCCCTCAAACTTTAGAACTTGTGCGCGATCGCGCTCAGAACGATTCTGACGAAACACTCCGCGAATTTGCCCAGGAAAAATTGGCAGAATTAGAACGCGAATGAGCGATATATTCGATCGCCGATCGCCATTTTTTCTAATTTTAGCAGTCGTTGGGTGGGGGCGGGTTTATGAGATTATGGGTTTTAAACATAGATGCTTGGTAAAACCAGCCCCGACAAAATTATCAATTACCAATAAATTGCGGGTTAAAAAATATTTATGTAGGGGCTGGTTTCACCAACAATAATTGCCTGAAACCCATAATCTCGTAAACCCGCCCCGACACGATGACAAATTAAAAGGTACATTGCTGTGCGCTCCAGATAGCATTTAAGCCGGAATAAATGCTAAGAAACCCGGTTTCTCTGAGAAATCTGGTTTCTGGAAATTGGGGTTATTTATTCTTTTAAAACTTACGCATCAAGACCAAAAAAACCGGGTTTTTTGCGGTTTGGCCGACTGTAACGAAGTATGCTGGTAAACCCGGTTTCTGACCACCCGTCCGTAAGTCTTATTCTTTTCAGGGCGAACCGGGATATTTGGTCGATCGCCCCCCAGCTAAAATTACACATACTACAATATATAATACATAGATTTGAGCCAAAATCCTTGGTGCTCAGAAAAATCAGAATCGAAGCCCCTTGAATGTGTAAAAATACTGAAGCAAACATTACTAAACCCTGCACGGAGCAATTGTTGTGGATTCCAGATATAACCCCCAATCCATAGAAGAAAAATGGCAGCAGACATGGGCTGAGCAAAACTTAGACCAGATGCCAGAAGATACCCAAAAGCCTAAATTTTATGCCTTATCCATGTTCCCCTACCCGTCGGGAAACCTGCACATGGGGCACGTCCGCAACTACACAATCATCGATGTAATTGCCAGACTCAAGCGAATGCAAGGCTATCGCGTACTCAATCCGATGGGATGGGACGCTTTTGGTTTACCCGCAGAAAATGCCGCCATCGAGCGCGGAATTCCCCCGGCAAAATGGACGTATGAAAATATTGCCCAAATGAAAGGCTTATTTCGCCGTCTCGGCATTTCCTTTGATTGGACAAAAGAAGTTACAACTTGTTCTCCCGATTATTATCGGTGGACTCAATGGATTTTCTTACAATTTTTAGAAGCAGGATTAGCTTATCAAAAAGAAGCCGCAGTTAATTGGGACCCGATCGACCAAACAGTCTTAGCAAACGAACAAGTAGATAACGAAGGTCGTTCCTGGCGTTCCGGTGCCAAAGTCGAGCGCAAATTATTGCGGCAGTGGTTCCTCAAAATTACCGATTACGCCGAACAGTTATTAAACGACTTAGACAAATTGCCAGATTGGCCAGAAAGAGTCAAATTAATGCAAGCCAACTGGATCGGTAAATCAGTCGGCGCTTACTTAGAATTTCCGATTGTCGGAATGGATGAAAAAATCGCCGTTTTCACCACACGTCCCGATACAGTTTACGGCGTCAGTTACCTTGTTTTAGCGCCGGAACATCCACTAACTCAGCGCGTGACAACCGCAGACAGAAAAGCCGCGGTAGAAACCTTCATCAAAGAAGTCGCCGCCCAAAGCGAGATCGATCGCACCGCCGAAGACAAACCAAAGCGCGGCATCCCCACAGGCGGCAAAGCAATCAACCCTTTCAACGGCGAAGAAATTCCCATTTGGATTGCCGATTATGTGCTGTACGAATACGGCACCGGCGCAGTCATGGGAGTACCCGCCCACGACACGCGAGATTTCAAATTTGCCAATCAATATCAACTGCCAATTAAAGTAGTAATTGTGGATGATGATGAAGTTCCGCTGACGGAAGCTTACACCGAACCCGGAATTATGATTAATTCCGAAAGCTTCAACGGCATGGATTCAATTAAAGGCAAAGCAGCGATTATTGACCATGCCGAAAATGCAGGTTATGGCAAAGCGCGAGTGCAATATCGCTTGAGAGATTGGTTAATTTCTAGACAGCGTTATTGGGGCGCTCCGATTCCCGTAATTCATTGTCCCACCTGCGGAACAGTCCCCGTCCCCGCATCGGATTTGCCCGTATTGTTGCCGGAGAATGTACAATTTACGGGCAAAGGTTCGCCATTGGCAAAGATGGAAGAATGGGTAAACGTTCCTTGTCCGAGTTGCGGCACTGCGGCGAAGCGGGAAACAGATACGATGGATACTTTTATCGATTCATCGTGGTATTTTTTGCGCTATCCCGATGCTCAAAATCAAGAGCAAGTCTTCGATGCAGCAAAGACAAATGATTGGATGCCCGTAGACCAATATGTGGGCGGCATCGAACACGCAATCTTGCACTTACTGTATTCGCGGTTCTTTACCAAGGTTTTGCGCGATCGGGGTTTGATCAATTGTGACGAACCATTTAAACGCCTGTTAACTCAAGGCATGGTACAAGCAATGGCATACAAAAATCCCGTTACTGGCAAATACGTTCCCCCAGCAGATATAGACCCCACAAATCCCAAAGATCCTCAAACTGGCGAAGCTTTGGAAGTCTTCTACGAGAAGATGTCCAAATCAAAATACAATGGCGTTGACCCCTTGGAAGTTATGGGCAAATATGGGGTAGATACGGCGCGGATGTTTATTTTATTCAAAGCGCCCCCAGAGAAGGACTTGGAGTGGGACGACGCTGATGTGGAAGGGCAATTTCGCTTTTTAAATCGCGTTTGGCGCGTGGTTACAGAGTTTGCTGGACGAGTCCCTGCGACCCCCGCTCAAGCAGGAGAGAATGCTGAATTCAGTAAAATTGAGAAGGATTTGCGGCGGGCAATTCACACTGCAATTAAGGAAGTTAGCGACGACTTGGAGGGTGATTATCAGTTCAATACTGCTGTTTCTGAAATGATGAAACTCAGCAATGCTTTGAATGATGCTAAATGTAAAGATTCGCCAGTTTATGCAGAAGGAATTAACACTTTGATTCGCTTGTTAGCGCCTTTTGCGCCGCATATTGCTGATGAGTTGTGGCACAATACTGCTAACAGTGAATCGGTGCATACGCAAACTTGGCCGACTGTCGATCCATCTGCATTAATTACCGATGAAATTACGCTGGTAATTCAAGTTATGGGCAAAACTCGCGGCACAATTCAAGTGCCTTCGGGTGCTGATAAAGCTGCTTTGGAAAAGTTTGCTCGCGAGTCGGAATTGGCCAAGCGTCACCTTGAAGGTAAGGAAATTAAAAAGGTAATTGTGGTGCCTGGAAAGTTGGTTAATTTCGTGGTAGCTTGAGTGTAAAAGTCCCTACCTGTAGGCAACGTATCGTTTCTACACAAACACAACCTAATCCCCTTTAAACACTATCGGGCAACTATTATTTACTGTAAGAGTAGACAAGTTGCCCTTTTTTTACTAACTTTAAGGGAATTTTAGGATTGTTTAGCGGCTCGTTTCTTAGCCTCACCTTTTCTTCCCATTCTTTAAATTTAGGTTCCAGCATTTCAGGTGTAAGTTTATAAATCTCTTTGAGAGTTATGCCTTCATACAGTCCAATATACCAAGCTTCTACTCTGCGATACTTGTCAAGTATAATTTCATTCAAATGATGGTGAGTAGTGACCCCACCGCTTCTATTGAGAGCAATATTTATTGTTTTAAGTTCGTATTCTTTTCCTTCAGCATCAATAGCATCGTTTCCTTCACGTCCAGGCGATATCCGCAACCCTAAAAGGATTAATAACTGTAAAGTCTTTCCCCCGTTATCTTGAAAAATATCCGCAATACCATATTCACTAGCCAGATTTTGCAATTCTTGGATGCTTTTCATAGCATTTTCTAGCCGTTTAGCATCTGAAATGCGTTCTGCTTCCGTGGTAACAGCCTCTTCAACAGGCTCTACAACTGACGGAGAAACTGGTTCAGCTATTAGGGTGCTAATGAGAGCTGTACTCTCGCCGCTTTGGCTAAAACTGATTAAATAAGTAGCGGGTACATCAAGCGCTTCAGCTAGAGCGAAAATAACTTCAAAGGATGGCGATCTTTCACCGCGTTCCAATAAGCTGATATAGTCAGTAGTCTTGTCTATGAGTTCTGCTAACTCGTCCTGTGTCATCCTTTTTTCTCTGCGTAACTGACTTACCTTGGCCGCAAATTGTTGTCTGGCTTCTTTGTAATTCATACCCCTCCCAATTCATAAAAACGAACTGAAAGTTCGCTTTTTGAATGGTACGAAGAATTTTTCGATAAAACAACCTACTGAAAGTACGGATTAAGTAAGACTGAGAGTACGGATTTTGATATAATGACAGTAGGCTGTGTCTGTTGTACCTTAAACTAATCTAAATTAAGCATGAGTAACATTTTGCCCACCCCAATTTACACCACCCAATACGGTCAATCTTATTTGGGAGATTCTCTTCATCTCCTGAATAATCTTGCTAGCAATTCTGTAGATTTGTTGATTACGTCCCCTCCTTTTGCATTGCAACGCCAAAAGAGTTATGGAAATGAAGATCAAGATTTATATGTTGATTGGCTGCTGGGCTTTGCTCCGGAAATTAAAAGAGTTCTTAAGGATACTGGAAGTTTTGTTATAGACCTTGGAGGTGCTTATCAAAAAGGGATACCTGTACGGTCGCTGTATAATTACCGCGTCCTTATTAGGTTATGCGACGAGTATGGATTTAAACTTGCTCAAGAGTTTTTCTGGTTTAATCCTTCCAAACTTCCTTCTCCTATAGAGTGGGTGAATAAAAAGAAAATCCGGGCTAAAGATTCAGTGAATACTGTTTGGTGGCTTTCCAAAACTAATCAGCCTCAAGCGAATATTACTAAAGTCAAAGTAGAGTATTCTGAGAGAATGAAAAAACTTTTAAAAAATGCTGATGAATTTTACACCCCCAAAGAACGTCCTTCCGGTCACAATATTAGCGATCGATTTGCCAAAGATAACGGAGGTGCTATTCCATCTAATTTGCTAGAAATTTCTAATTCGGAAAGTAATTCTCAATACTTGCGTTGGTGCAAAGAGTTTAATGTTAAGGCGCATCCGGCACGTTTTCCCCAAAGATTACCGTCATTTTTTATAAATTTTCTTACTGAACCGGGAGACTTGGTAGTAGATATTTTTTCTGGGTCTAATACTACGGGTCAGGCAGCAGAAGAATTATCAAGAAACTGGATAAGTTTTGAAAAGGAAAAACAATATGTTGCTGCATCCATATTTAGATTTTTGCCTCAAGAATCTTTTTGGCAAGCGGATACAATATACAAGCAATTGTTAACTGAGGAAGCATCAGGATTGATTTTACCTCAAAATACGCTACTTTTTGAAGTTAATAATTATTGTTTTTAATTGAGCTAGATAGTCCAATTTTTATTTCAAAGATGAAACTGTCTCTTGAAATCGCTTCTACACGCACAAATTCCCAGCAGAGAGGGACTGAAAGAGATGATGTTAATTGTTAGTTTTAAAAAGCAATTGCACGATCGCTCCGCATTCCAATTTTAATACTGATTGAGCGCTGCCGCCATTAACGGCAATTTCTACCCAACCGTCAGAACCAGTTATGGCAATTAAATCGCCTGGTTCGCTGTCGCTGTAGGTTTTACCGCTGGGGATGCGAATTGCATCAGAACTATTGCTAATAGTTACTGACCAATTGTTACCTATAATGCAATTATTGGGGATATTAGTAATTAGGTTGCCAAAGCGATCAACATATTGAATGCAGCCTGCTGCACCTGTGGCTGTAACGGCACAATTTGGTATCTCTAACTCTACTAAACTTGCAGGGTCGATCGCCTGTCCCAAGTCTTCCAACGCCACCCCGTTGGCCAAGTGAGCGCCCGCTGCTGCAAAAATATCGCGACCGTGAAAAGTGCTGCTGGGTTGAGGTGTGCGCCAGTATTTGGGGTTGGTGAGTTCGACAGATGCGATCGCACTTTCCCGACTCAACACCCCGCTAAACAACCCGTTATCCGGCCCGACAAGAAAGCAATTAGCACATTGAATCGCAACCCCACGTCTCTTGCTTCCCACCCCCGGATCGATGACAGCAACGTGTACGGTTTCCGGCGGAAAATAAGCAAAAGCAGTCATCAAACAAAACCTCGCCGCCGCAATATTTTGAGATGGTATTTGGTGCGTAATGTCAATGACTTTTAATTGCGGGTTAATTTGGGCGATCGCACCTTTCATCACTCCCACATAAACATCGCTTAATCCAAAATCCGTGAGTAGAGTTATAATTCTATTTTTAGACATATATCCAAAGGTAAGAATATGGTAGCGCAGTGGGAAAATTTTCTGCAAAACTTGGGAGAATGGCACGGTTCCTTCACTCAGCTATCAACGCGAGGAGAGGTACTTCAAGATACTCCTAGCATTATTTCTCTCGAAGGTTTCAATGACAACAAAAATGTGCGATTGAAACTCCGTCGGTTTTCCCCAAATTCTAGCGGTGTCGGCGAACCAGAAGTGAGCGAACTTGTTCGAGAATATCAGGGTTTGGGACGGGATATCTTGTTTTTTGAAAATGGAGCTTTTTCTCAGGGAACTATTCAACTAGCGCCTTATTCGGAGGCTGGTGCCGAGTTTGGTTTTATCTACAATTATCGCCGATTGCGCTTCGTTCAGTTATACAATACCGACGGCAATTTATCAAACCTTACCTTAATTAGGGAAAAGCAGCTTGATAAAAATGTCCCCGAACGTCCGCCTTTAACTGTTGAGGCTTTGCTAGGAGAATGGCAGGGCGAGGCGGTGACAATGTATCCTGATTCGCGTTCCCCTGACTTTTATTCTACCAAACTGCAATTGCATTTGGAAAGTGGCGATCGCCTAGTGTATAAAATCACTTTTGGCAGTAATGCTAGTGTTATCACTTCTAGGGCCAGCATTGACGGTTCAGTGCTGCACTTTAACGAAGGTGCTTCGCCCGTGCAAGTTGTGCTGCTTCCTGACGGCGGTTCTTGCACTTTACCTGTCAAGATTGAATCCAGAAAACCTATATTTTTCGAGACAGGTTGGTTGGTAGAACCTGACTTGCGGTTTCGGATGATTCGCAGTTACAATGAGCGGGGTGAATGGGTAAGTTTGACTTTAGTTACTGAACGCAAAGTCAGTCATTAATCCCGCTAAGTTGTTGATGATTAAGGTTGAGTCTTTTGGGCGGGCTAGAAGCCCAACCCCTACTCCCCACAATAAACTTGATGTATTGTGGAACGGGCATCTTGCCCGTTCTAAAAATAGTACAAGATATCAGCACTACAAACATTTTTCAGATTTAGGAACCGGACTTTGTTTCCTGGGTTTGCGATTGAATCACGGCACTCCAGTCATCATTGTTAACAGCAGCTTCCAAATCCTTAGCGCGTTCGCCGTCACTTTGGACGGCAGTTTCTAACTCTTTGGTAAGAGTGGAATCTGCCATTGCTTTCCGCAATTTCAGCTTCTTTTCCTCATAAGCTTTTTGTTCCTCCGCAGACATGGCCGATCGCGCTGCTTGGCCTACCGTAGCCGCCCACATTTCGCTTTCAGCACCGTTTCCAGGCGGAATGCTGCCAATTTCTGCTATCCAAGCATCCCGCAAACTTTCCATTTCTTCCCGCTTCGGGAATTTGAAAGTTTGCACGCGCAGGAAAGCGCAATTTTCTACGCCATTTTGGGCGATGTGACCGTTGATTGAAAGCAGGATGTTTCGCGAATAACCGATAAACTGAGTGTTGCGGGAAGTGTCCATTACAGCGTAAACGCCGGCGACTTTCGCGTTAGTTGCCAAATCGCGCCATGTATCGATCGACATTACTTGCGTGCCGTCATTTTCTAATTCAGAAATAGTGGCTGCCGCGCTGTGTTCTGAGTCGGAACTGTATAAAAAGTTGTGCAGTCCTTCATGGGCGACAGGTACGTTTTGATGTTCAATTGCTACGTCTCGATCGGCATTCACTTGATTAGCTTCCATAAAACCCAATTCCTCAAAAAATGTCAACTTTACTCATTAAATCCAGCTTTCAGGGGCGGGCAAGATGCCCACCCCACAATAAAGTTCTGTTTGTGGAACAGGCCGGAAAGCCTGTTCTATTGTTTTTTTTGCCCTTATCTACTTAACTTGCCGCAATTTTTTGCAATTCCTCGTCTGTCAATTTAACTTCGAGCGCCTGCACAGAGTCCTCAATACTCGATACTTTGCTCGCACCGGGAATCGGAACGATGCAGGGCGATTGGGCCATCAACCAAGCTAATACTATACAGTAAACTGAAACGTTTTTTTCTGCAGCTAATTTGGCGATCGCGGGCATATCTTGCAAGCTGGTGACGCGGCGGCTTCCTCCCAAAGGACTCCAAGGAAAAAATGTCAGTTTTTCGGTTTCGCAATATTCCAGAACGCCGTCTGATTCCGGCTGTCTGTGCCACGGATTGTACTGATTCTGCACGGAGACAACTTCTACTGTATCGCGGGCACGTTTGATCTGCTCTACAGTAAAGTTGGATACTCCAATAAATCGAATCATTCCTGCTTCTACTGCTTCTTTTGCCGGTGCTAGGGCTGCTTCGATGGTATAAGCGGGATCGGGCGAGTGGTACTGCCAAAGGTCGATCGGTTCCTTGCCGCCCAACGCTTCAAAACTTTCGCGAATTGTCTGGCGCAAATGGTGGGGATTGCCGTTGCGCGTCCATGCACCTTGAGGCCGCATTAAGCCGCCTTTAGTGGCGACAGTAACGGCCCGAGTATCTCCGGTGTACTGTTGCAAAGCTTTGGCAATCAATTGCTCATTGTGGTGTTTGTCGGATTCATCTTGGCAGTAGGAATCTGCGGTGTCAATTAGGGTGACACCCAAATCGAGGGCGCGGTGGATTACCGCAATTGATTGCGATTCTGGCGGCCGGTCGCTTAAGGACATTGGCATACCTCCAAGACCGATCGCGCTGATAGTAAAATTACTGTTACCCAGTTTTTTTCTTTTCATTGGTTTGCCTTCGTTTACGTGGTTTATTTCCAGTTTACATTTCAAGGATAGGTTGAGATATTACATTTATTTAACTATCTATCTAAGTAAATAGAAAAAAATATTTTTTAGATAAGCTGTTTTGCGTTGAAAATGTATATTTCACTTCTCTATTCCCCAGGTGTCAAATCCTCTCCCTCTCAAACATAATAGACAATCTAGATGTACAGCAGCTTACCTACCTACTTAACTAGCTGGAAGCGCTGGTGTAAAAGCGGAGTGCAAATTGCCAGAAGTAGCGCGAGAAACATAAAAGCCCGATCGCCAATATTCCCGCCCCTGCGATCCAAACGATTTCACCTCTCCCCAGCATGGCTTCTGCTGGCACAGTCGTCAAGAAGGCAACGGGAACTACGAAAGTGAAGAAAAATCGATAAGCTGCGGGATAAGCTGCCATTGGAAATCTACCCGCTTCTAACAATCCTTTGAGGACTTCGGTAACGTTGTAAATTTTGACAAACCAAATGCTGGTTGCCCCTAACATAAACCATATACTGTAAAGAGTAATAGTTCCGAATAACAGCGGTATCGCTGTTAAAAAATAGTTGCCGATTGCTACTCCCAATTTGTTGGCAGCATACAGCAGCAATACGGTGCCGAAGATTAAATCTGGGATTCCCCAAGGCGAAACTGTGTTTGCAGATAGCCAGAATTGGGAACTGATGGGTTTGAGGAGTACGAAATCGAGAGTACCTTGCTGGACTCGATCAACAATACGGCTGAGATTAGGTGCTAGAAACGTTGACGAAAACCCCTGCAAAATCGTGAAAATACCGAGTACAACTAAAGCCTCTTCCCATGAATAGCCTGAAAATGTGTAGCCAGTACGATAGAACAAAAATAGCCCAAACAAGCTGCCGGCAAGATTTCCGAGGCTGCTGAGGGCCGCGAGGACAAAGTTGATTCGGTATTCTAGTTCCGCTGCGATCGCCGCACCCCAGAACAATTTCACTACGTGCAAATATCGTCCCATGTTTGTCGCCATTTTTTGCCGTGTAAATACTTAGATTCCCATATTGTAAAGCTTGTGTGAAGTTAACTGCTGTACAGGCTGCTCATTTCACTATAACAATAAATTATTGATACCGCTTACCTAAGTAGTTTTACTGAGAGGCAGTATTAAGTTATTTAACTGAATTTAAACAAAAACTACAATTATTAATTCTAAGTCAATCTTAAGCCCATATATTTTGGCAATTATTAAGCATGATTCATGTTTTCACACAAATAATCGCTTAATAGATTGGAAATACTAATATGTTACACATCTTAATATTATAAATATTTGAGAAACATCTAGCCATACCCAAACGGAACACTTAGGATGGGGCATACGTACTCAAAAGGAATACGTCATCATCAATACGTAATCATACGTACAAAAGAGGGATCGAGAAATTGACTTAGCTAACAACACGTAAGGAAAAAAAGACATGGATGCTCTAACATTATCGAGACTGGGCGTCAAGCACACCAAGAGTGCAGTAGCCGAATCGCTGCGGATCAATACAGGATACGACGTGACCAGCCCAGTCACTTTTTACGGGATTGTCAACGAGCGCTGCAATGTAAAATGCCGGCAGTGCGAGTATTGGCGGCTCAAAGAATATAAAGACGAAATGACGATCGAAGAATGGCAAAATGCCCTCTTGAGCGTCAAAGAATTTGTGGGTGAATTTTCAATCAACTTTAGCGGTGGCGAACCTTATATTAAAAAAGGTTTTCTAGACTTGCTGGCCTTTGCAAATAAAAATGGCATTCACGCCGGCGTGACCACCAACGGCTATTGCATGACCAGGGAAAACGCAGCCAAAACTGTCGCGGCGCGTCCTTTTAATGTGAATATGTCCGTTGACGGGCCGAATGCAGAACTGCACGATTATTTGCGAGGTCAACCGGGATTGTTCGATCGGCTTTCTAAAGGAATCGGTTATCTGCGGGAAGAACAAGAAAAACAGAACGTCTTGTTTCCGATCAACATCAAACCGACAATGAACCGACTCAATTTCCGCCACCTCCCCGAAATAGTCACCTGGGCTCAGGGAATTGGGGCGACGACGGTGAACTTCCAACCTGTCAACCGCTGGACGCCAGAAACATACGAGGAATTGTGGATTGAAAAAGAAGACATGGAGGAATTTGCACAAGTAATCGAGCGGCTAATTGAAATGAAGAAGAAAGGCGCTCCGATTATGAACAGCGATGAAGTGTTGCGCTTGATGATTCCTCACTTTGCAGAAGAAAAAGCTCCGGATTCAACTCGTCCTTGTCGCGTTGGACTGCGAAATTACTGGATTGATACGCGCGGCGATGTGAAATTGTGCGATGAGTTTCCGGTGATTGGTAATGTGAAAAACGCCAGCGCCCGGGAGATCTGGTACGGCGAAAAAGCTCAGGAAGTCCGTCGCGATACTTTGAATTGCGGCAAACTTTGTCTAATTACTTGTGTCTCGCAAAAGACGATTTTTGACAAGGTTAAAATGGGGATGAAGTTATTAAAGAATTGAGGTTTGAGCAGTGTTAATATCGCTTTTGTTCATGGTGACCGGGTTTTATCAGAAACCCGGTTTTTTGTTTGATGAATTGTATTCCCGTTCGGTTTTGCTAAAGGACAGGCCAATGCCGTTTCCCTACGAATACAATGTTTTGTATCAGTCGTAGGGTCGGTGACGGTAAAAAATCCTTGCACCGCAGCCCTTTACTATTGACTCTCACGCACCGCTTTACCTGACCAATATTTTTATTGTCAGCGGCAGGATTCTGGGGGATCTTTTTCTCGCCAGCGACAGGATACCCAGTCTCAGCAGACTGAAAATTAAACCGCAAAGCAAACTCCAGATAATCCTCGCGGTGAAGGGATGAAGCGGGAGGGAAAAATCTGGTTGCTATTTAATCGGTGTATCTTTGATTAGGAGATAGCTAGCCCAAAAAATTTGTCCGCCGCCGATCGCAGTTCCGACAAAAAAGATGATATTCTCAAGTTGGCGAGAGCGCTTTTTCTCTTTGTCTTCGTTGTTCCTGTCGATGTCCATTTGTTCTCGATCGCGCTCTTTGTGCTCTTGTTCCTTTTCCTTGTATAGTTCTATTTGTTCGCGATCGGGCTGACGTTCCCTCTCTTCCTTTTCTCGGTTCAATTCCACCTGTTCGATTTACACCATCCCGGAAATTGTGGATGTTGTCTGCTAGAACAAATCTTGATTAGCAATCAGGTAGTTTAAGAATTTTTCAACTTGGCTTTGATATTTGCGCGATCACAAACTCAGGAACTTCGGCCAAAACACCACTTGCCGCCTTCAATGGAAAAACTTTTGATTTTAGGATAACTTTCGATATAAGAATTTTTCGCATTAATATCAACAGTATTGCGATCTGCCTCCCCACAGCAAACCAGCTTCCTATCATTTAACGAGATGGTGGAGGAAGCGAATCAATATTGGCTAGGGCAAAATTGAGAAAGTATTCTGTCCGCGATATCAGTTGTTCGGCATCGGTTTCTGTTATATTTGGATCGACATTATAATCCGCTCTGAAACGAGTTCTTTCAGCATCAATTAGGTAGCGGTGCAGTTCTACCGGAACTCAATTAGTGCGAGCGAAGTATTCCCCAAAAGCAGCGATAACGGCTGAGTGTCGCGAATAGGATAGTCCTTCATCTGCTAAAAATGGTGTGGCGATATAAAACATTGAATAATAAGCACGGGAAGTGGCAAATTCAGGAAAACCTGTGTTGTTCAATTCTCTCGCTGCTTGCAAACTTCTACTCGCTTTATCCAGTAGTCTTTGTTGTTCTGGAGTCATATCGCTAACCCTTCTTGACGAATGTTGCGAAAGAAACCATTATTGTGCTGATAAAATTGCTCATCAGTGGCAAATGCACAGCTAATCAGCACATTATATTCTAAACATAAGTCGGCAATTAAAATACTAATTCGATCGCTTTCTTGAGAGTAGTTAAAGGATTTTTTGAGAACTATTAAGATATCTATAGTCATTTCAAATAAATGTGAGACAGAGGTCAGATCATGATAAAATCGCTAAAAATAGTTAATTAGAAAAAAAT
>NZ_JAUBPR010000121.1:0-19259 GCF_036700845.1 Microcoleus sp. S13_C5 | reverse complement strand
TCACTTCTCTGCTGTATTGCGTAAGCGTTGCTTGCCGAAGGCATCGCATCCCTCTTTAAAAACTGTCCGGAGTATTGTTAAAAGACATCTAGCAGTTGATATATTGGGCTTCCCCTTCTTTACCCATTGCACCAAAGCCAGCGTATCTGATGACCCTCGGGGTTGATTGAAATGCTGACCCAAAATATCGATTACTTCAAATCTAAACCGCTGGAACTGCCGAAGATTACCATCTTGCTAGATCATGGTTATCATCCTGAAAAACTGACGAGCTCATTGGAGCAGATTTATCCTCAAATTATGACCAAGATCCAGTTTGAACTCTCCACCAAGCCATCAAAAGCTGAAAAGGAGTCTTTCATGACAATCGGGATTTGTTCCGGTTGCAGCTAGATGGGTGATTGAAAGATCGAATGCTTGGGTAGAGCGCTGCAAGAGTTTAGTCAAAAATTTTGACCGCACACTTGAAGCTGCCAATGCCAAGCTCAAGCTTTGTTTTATCAGATTGATGCTCAAACGACTTGCTGCTCCAGTTACCCCCTAAAAAGATCTCAAATGGGTTCTATAAATTCTTGATTTTCTTCAGTCCTCCTCTGCTGGGACGAGAGGCAAGTGAAGAGGAGGTGTTAACCGCCGAGTCTTCTGGCGTGTCGTTTTACAAGCAGAAATTATCCGATTGATATAGCGGGTAGCCACGGAATATCTGTAACGCCTGGGTCGTAGCCAAGTTGTTTGAGTAGTGTGGTAATTTGCCCTCTATGGTGAGTTTGATGATTGAACATATGTGTCACCAAAACCCAAGTCGGTAGCACGCGGCATTTACCATCTACATTGCTTGTGTACTCAAACGGTTGACTCAACCAGTCAGAATTAAGATGTCTAGACCATTCTATAATTTGCCGATCCGTTGTCTCCCGTTCTGCTCTCAAAACCTCAAAGTAAGCATAAAGTTCTTGACCGATAACGGTACCCGAAAATGGGTGAAGAGTGAAACGACCCATCCATGCTTGGTCACCATACAGTAAGTGATTCAAAGTGCCATGAATCGACTTGAAAAATGCACCCATATCCTGTTTGCGCTGTTCATCAGGAATTGCCGAGCAGACAGAATATATCTTTTGGTTCATCCAGCAATTGTACTCTGCCATTAGCTGGTAGTAGCTACCGTCGTACATACTCAAAACTTAACCACATAGTTTTAACAACTTACATTATACAAATATGTCTTTCACAATACTCCTGACTCTAATTGGTCTAGATAAATAAATTCAGGAGCTTTAACTCCCGCTTCCTCTCTAATTTTAACCAGTGCAGGCGACTCAAAGAACGCTCTTGCATCTGTTGTTGATGTCCACGCGGAGAAATGAACGATTTTGTTGGGTTCATTGTCATACTTCAACACCTGATAGGAGCGCTCTCCAGCTTTTTTTCGGATGCTTTCAGCATTATCAAATACCTGTTTCCAATCTTCATAATTTTCTACTTCATGAATAATTAAGACATACTGCATAGCAATAAAGTTTATTGGAACTTTAAGTTGGTGATGCTGCAAATTATAACAGGCGATCGCACATTTTTTTGCCTAAATTGCGATCGCCCCACGTCCAAAATTCAAACCTGTCATCAATGGAAGCGATTGCTTCCCTTCGGTCGCAATGACATACTTATGTATCAGGACTTACGTAAAAAGTGGTTGAACGCGCCAATTATAGCCGTAAGACTCCATGCACAACCCACCCTACATATAGAGGTTATGCGTCCAGGACTGTAAAGTAGTAAATAGTGCCTGATGTAAATAAGTGTTTCCTAAATATCGTGTCTATATTTTCTGAAATTCCGACTGTGTGGCTGCAAATTTCCCTCGTGGGAGTCTGGCTGGGCTTGATTTTACTGGTAGCTGAGGGGTTAAATCGCTTTACTTCTGTCGATGCTGAGGTATCGCGGAAGGTGGTTCACATCGGTACTGGAAATGTGATTTTGCTGGCTTGGTGGCTGGAAATACCCGGTTGGGTGGGGATTTCGGCGGGGGTTTTAGCAGGCGCGATCGCCCTAATTTCTTACCAAGTTCCGATTTTGCCCAGTCTTAACAGTATCAACCGGAAGAGTTTGGGGACTTTTTTCTATGCTGTTAGTATCAGCGTGCTCGTAGCTTGGTTTTGGCCGCTGCAACATCAGGAGTACGCTGCTTTGGGCATTTTAGTCATGACTTGGGGCGACGGATTGGCTGCTGTCATCGGCCAGAAATACGGCAAACATATTTATCGAGTTGGGGGAATTCAGAAGAGTTGGGAAGGTTCTGCAACTATGTATTTGGTGAGTTTTGGGGTTAGCAGTTTGATTTTGCTGGCGGTTCAAGGCGCAGTTTGGCAAACTTGGGCTGTGTCGGCTGTTGTAGCTTTAGTTGCTGCTATTTTGGAATCGGTTTCCAAGCTGGGAATTGACAATCTGACTGTGCCCATTGGCAGTGGGGCGATCGCCTTTTTCCTAAATCAATTTTTGATAATTGGTAATGTGTAATCTGAACTTCCCCCCACAGGGGCGTTGCTGGATACAGGTATGAATTCAAGATTTCGCAATTGCTATAACCAAGTCGGGTGAGTTTTGTAACTTCCGTTCAAAGGTGATTCATACCGTGAATCAGCAACGCCAATTATCAATTGTCTAAGTTCCGTTAAAGCAGCCGACGTGCTTGTAAAATTTGTTGTTGCCATTGCTCGAAAGCGGGGATTTTTGAGCGATCGTCTGTTGCAAACATCGCCCTTATTTGCTCCATAAGCTCGATCGCCAGCGGTACCCCAAGCTGCAATTGTTCCAAAACCTCCCGCTGAGCAAAAACTGTTTCCGGTGTTCCTTCTAAAATCAATTTTCCTCGATCCATCACAAACACCCAATCTGCCCAGCGGTAGATGAAATCGAGGTCGTGACTTGCTAAAAGAATAGTGGTTCCGGCGTTGTGAATTTGTTGGAGTAAACCGATCAGTTGTCGGGTGTGACGCGGATCGAGATAGGCGGTAGGTTCATCTAACAGCAGCAGTTTCGGCTTGAGAACCATGATATCGGCGATGGAAACCCGCTTTTTCTGCCCCAAACTGAGATTGTGAATTGGTTCGCGGGCGAGTTCGCTTAGATCGAATTGGTCGATCGCCTGCTGTACCTGTTGAGCAATTTCGGATTCTCTCAAGCCTAAATTGTACAATCCATAGGAAATATCTTCTTCTACCGTCGAAGCTACTAATTGATGTTCGGGATTTTGAAATACGAGTCCGATTTGTTGGCGCAGTTGCATCAAAGATTTGCGATCGTAGCGAAAGGGTTCACCTTGCCAGCTAATGATTCCCTGTTGCGGTTGATATAAGCCATTTGCTAACAGAAAAAATGTAGTTTTGCCACAGCCATTTTGACCGATCAGCCCGCACCGTTTCCCAGCGGGGACTTTGAGATTTAAACCCTGAATTGCTACTCGCGAACCGCAGGGATAGGAGTAGGAAGTGCCAGCGAATTCGAGAATCCATTCAGACATATTCGTTATTTTTTATTTTTTATTTTGTATAGCCTTGTTCCCAGGCATAACCTGGGAATAAATACCCGGAGGCTATGCCTCCAATTACCGATTACCGATGAATTATTACCAATTATCGATTACCGATTTCCATTGTATTTGTGTCAGCCTCGATCAGATTTTGACAACTGCCAAAGTTGCATTTCATAACAGAGATGTTGCTCAAAAAGTTGGCCCGCCTCCAATCCTTCAACCACCAGCTTCTTGAACCAGCGACGAAATATCCAGCGCAGGAATTTGTGGACGGGGGGAACTGTGATCGCAATCAAATCGGCAACATAGATCATTGTATTTAGTCCATACCTGCGGAAAGTATCGACATACAAATCGATGGTAGGCAAAATATGGGCCGAAATATCCTCACTTTTTACTAAACTGAATCCAGCCTGCTTTAATGCTGCATGAAGTTCCGTAACAACATGACAATTAGAGAACATTCCCTCTTTATAATTAGCATCAGATCGCAGCATATCGGCCAGCAACACGTAGCCACCATGATTGAGGATTTTGGCGGCACCCTTAGCAATATCAACAGCCGACATATACTGGCTACTTTCGCTAAAGAGAATAAGATCGTAGCAATGGGTTGCTTTGAAGTCTTCAAACCTCGTGAGGTGGAAGATTGCCCTATCGCCCGTACACTTAAGAAAGCGCTGTTGTTGGAACGGATCGGGTGCGAGCCCTTCGACTGCAAAACCTCGATCGAGCAAATAAGCCGCATTTCCGCCAATCCCGCAGCCCACATCGAGTATCGTATGAGTGCCTTTGGGGATAGCATCCAACAGTTTTACAGTATAAGCTTGCTGAGCGAGGCGCAATCGTGCGATCGTTAGTTCGTCAGCGGGCACAGGTAGGGTTTCCCAATAGCCGTAGTGAAGGTAGGGCGAATCTGTCAGGCCCAAATAGTAATTAAGCGCTGCATTTTGGTAGCGAGTTACCTTAGAAATTTCGATTGATTTTGGCTGCGACATTCGGAAAATTTAGTAAGTTTTAGGATTTAGGGCAGAGTTGAAATTCTTCCCAGCGCTTGCATACTTGTTCATAGCACTCAACAGGAGAAATTGCCAACTTTTGCAACAAATTGATATCAATCTGACCGTTGGCGATCGACAAAAATATAATTGCTTCCTTGGGCTGGTAGCTATCAATGATTTGGAGCAGATTTGAAACAGTGTTTTCCTCTAGTTCTAGTTGTTGCAAATAAGCAGTTGCGTGCAATTGGGAAATAAATTGCAGCTCGTACTTTATAGTATCTACACTCCAATTCACAGAACCGTTAATGGGAGTATTGATGTTGCAAGCAACCAAGCCTCGTCCTTGATGCAAAAAGCCATTCCAAGCAGTATGTCCGATTTGCAAAATATTCTGGTGAATAAACAAGTTTTGCCAGTAGCCAAAACTCCCCTGCCAAACACTATCTTCGATTCGCATTTTTTTTTCATTAAAATAAGATACGCTTCAGAACCCCGAGCGAATTACAGCAGCGTTCATCTGTGTTTATCTGCTGATATCTGCGGTTAAAAAACCCCAATCCAATAATTTAAAAAATAATAAACTCACCATCATCCATACCTCGCAGATGAAAAACAACAGGTAAACAAATCGGCGGGCATCCTGACTCAGAGATGCAATGATCTCATTACAGTTGCGGGACAGCGCCGGATTCGCACCGAACTTTCCCCCTTACGTCTGATGGCTGTTCTCCATCAGAGCCGATCGATATACGGGGATATTACCACTATTTGGGATATTTGACAAAAAAGCTATCCGACATCTGCAACAATTCTTATGAGGAGTAGAGGCTAGGCATCCTGTCGGCCTTTGACTTCCTTTTCAATTCTATATTGTGATTCGGTGTGTCGCCCGTCATCAGAACCATCTCCCCATTGATAAATTCATGCCGATTCTGAGAATTGACTTCAGCTTCTAGATATTCTTCAGCCCTGTAGGTTTTGGTTTCAACTGGCGCGATTATATACAACGCTCTCCTTTAATTTTCCATTTTATTTTCTCTTAATAATCATGTTAATTAACATAAAATTAGATTTTAATCATGCTAAGAAACAGGCAAGCTGCCTGTTCCACAAAGAGGAAATTTTATTGTGGGGCGGGCAGGAGAGCCCGCCCCTGAAAGGCTGATTGAGAATGTGCAAGATGTGAGTCCGATCGCACTTAACCAACTCACCGCAGCGGGACAAAGTTATAGCCAGTGCTTCCACCTTGTTTAACTTGCACTAAAATCGGCTTACCAGCCCGATCGCCTGTGGGCAAAAACTTCACATCCTCGCTTGATCCCGCTGCCGAGAAATTCGGATTTCTGAGTGCTTGTTGCAAGCCTTCCCGCGTATTGCTTTGCCGCAATCCAGCGATCACAGCTTGAGTTGCGTCAAAACTCGTTGCTGTTCGCCAATTTACTACTCCTCCCCAGCGCTGACTGGCATTTTTTGGGAAAGTGCTGCCGGGATTAGTTTCAGGATGCCAGGAAACAGACAAAACAAGCCCGTCAATGTCTTTTTGCCCGTCTTTTAGCGTTTGAAAGGTGTAAAGAGTTGAACTGCCGTAAAGCGCCAATTTGCCTTGATTTGCACGGGCTAGATCGATCGCGCGATCGAGGCGCTCGATGTAGGGTGCTAGCATCAATCCTTCTGCTCCTTTGCTAACAGCATCGGCAATGGCATTGTAGGGATTAAATGTTGGCGCTGACAAGTCGCAGACAATAGGAACTAATCTGCCGGCTGATGCTGAAAGAGAGGCAATAAATTCATCCTTAAATGAAGCGCTGCCAGCAGCTTGAGAGTCGTAGCAGAAGGCAATATTGGCTTTGCCTGCTTGTTTGACGATATACTCTGCTAAAGGAGCAGTCGTCGAGCCACTATTTAGCACAGTCCGAAAAATATAGCTGCCAAAACCTGACAAATTATTCGTACTGCTGGTAGGTGTCACCATCACCAGTTTCTTTTCCTGATAAATTGGAGCGGCAGCTAAAGACGCAGTGCTGTCATTGTGTCCGATTACCGCTAGAATTTTCTGGTCACTGGCTAATGCTGCTGCAACTTCTTTGGCAACTTCTGGACGGTTATTGTCATTGACAATTTCAACTTGCAAACCGACACCGTTAATTCCGCCCCTAGCGTTGATTTCATCTTGAGCTTGGGCGACACCTCGGAGGATTTCTTGGGCGATGTTGGGGTTGCTGCCGCTCGGCACGCTGACGGCAATTTTCAGAGAAGTGCGATCGCTTACTCTCGCATTATTCAAATAGATTACCGTTTCCGGATCGTTGCGATTTTGTTGCAGCGAAGCCTGAAATTTTAGAACAGCTTCTTTGTAATCGCCTTTGGCAAAAGCTGTAACGCCTGCTTGTTTTTCGGCTGTGGTTTGCGATGTCAGCAATATCTGGTTTCCTAAACTCATGCGAGTTGCGATCGCACCCGATGGACTCGTTCCCGATGGACTCGTTCCCGATGTAGGTGTATCTGAACTTTTGGATGCGAATAAACCGGGAAGGAACTTGTATCCGCCAAACCCAATTAAGCCGAAAATGATTATAAAAACAATGGGTGGCGGACTTTTTCTTTTGTTAGTATCTTGATACATGATTTTTTCTCCTTATTTTGATATTGTTTGGAGGCTCTTCATCCGGGTACGCATTCCCTGGCAGAGCCGGGGAACAAGAATAATTAGTGCGATCGCACTTAACAAAGTTACCGCAGCGGGACAAAGTTATAGCCAGTGCTTCCTCCTTGTTTAACTTGTACTAAAATCGGCTTACCAGCCCGATCGCCCGTGGGCAAAAACTTCACATCCTCGCTTGATCCTGCTGTCGAAAAACTCGGATTTCTGAGCGCTTGTTGCAATCCTTCCCGCGTATTGCTTTGTCGCAAGCCAGCGATGACAGCTTGAGTCGCGTCAAAACTCGTTGCTGTTCGCCAATTCACAATGCCTCCCCAACGCTGGCGGGCATTTTCTGGGAAACGGCTACCGGGATTAGTGTCAGGATGCCAGGGAACGGGCAAAACAAGCCCGTCAACGTTTTTTTGTCCGTCTTTTAAAGTTTGAAAGGTGTAGAGCGTAGTGCTGCCGTAGAGTGGCAATTTGCCTCGATTGATGCGAGCCAGAGAAATCGCACGGTCAATGCGATCGACGTGGGGCGCTACCATCAATCCTTGTGCGCCTTTGCTGACAGCATCGGCGATCGCACTTTCGGGATTAAAAGAGGGTAATGAAAAGTCGCAAACAGTGGGAACTAATTTGCCTCCAGCAGCAGTAAGAGATGCCACAAATTCATCTTTAAATGATATGTTATCCGGTGCTTGGGAGTCATAACAAACGGCAATATTAGTTTGGCGTTCTGTTTTAACTATATATTCTGCTAAGGGAGCAGCCATTAAGCTAATATTGGGTACTGTCCGAAAGATGTAGCTGCCAAATCCTGAGAGATTATTGGCAAAGCTAGTGGGTGTCACCATTACCAGTTTTTCTTGCTGATATATCGGAGCAGCTTCGAGAGACGCATTGCTAGCGTTGTGTCCAATTACTGCTAGTATGTTTTGCTCCTTTGTTAATGCTTTTGCAACTTCTCTGACCACTTCGGGGCTGTTGTCATCGTTGACAATTTCTACTTGCAGTTTTGCGCCATTGATGCCACCGCTAGTATTGATTTCATCCTGAGCTTGGGCGACACCCCGCAGGATTTCTTGGGCGACATTGGGGTTGCTACCAATGGGAACGCTGACAGCAATTTTTAAGGAAGAACCATTGCTGGATCGGGCATTATTCAAATAGATAAGGGTTTCCGGGTCGTTGCGATTTTGTTGCAGCGATTTCTGAAAATATTGGGCGGCAGCTTGGTAATTTCCCTCAGCAAAAGCTTGAACTCCTGCTTGTTTGTCAGGTGTTGCGTAGGATGTCAGCAATATCTGATTTCCTAAACTGATACGATTGGCGATCGCTCCCGATGCAATCGTTGTCGGTGTAGATGTAGATGTAGGTGTAGTTAAATTTTTGGCATTCAATAAACCGGGAAGGAACTTGTAGGCGCCAAACCCAATTAAGCCGATGGCAATAATAAAAACAATGGGCGGCGGGCTGTTTTTCTTGTTAGTATCTTGATACATAATTTTTTCTCGGTATTTTGATACTGTAATTATTCACTCAACTACTGTTCACGTCAATTCATATAATTCATTAATTAAGTTCATAAAAGTCATATTTGTAATAGCTGTTGCAGGAAGTGCGATCGCCCTTATTCAAATCCGGCCCGCTAAACTAACGAGAATACGGGAATTATCAACAATATTCCTGGACGCGCGGGTGCTCAGAAACCAGGTTTTTTGCCCAGAAGACGCGCTACAGCCCACATATTCTGTAAAAACCCGGTTTCTTTGGTTGTGATGCGTAACTGCCGTTGATATTAACCGCCACCGCCACCACCACCACCACCACCACCACCACCACCACCACCACCACCACCGCCACCGCCATCACTGTCATTGCTCAAGATTGGCATTACTACTTCATACTTGTGATGGTAAGAGCAGTTTCGACATTTGCAGGTAACTTCCTGCTTTCCTGCACTGGTATATGTAGGCTTCAACAAAACTTTATAAATCCGTTTGAGTTTGAGTGTTTGGCACTCAGGGCAGCTTCGATTCTTGATTTCATTTGTGGTCATTAATACAATCACTAAAATAGGAACAGACACCCAAAGAAGCCAAATAAATAAAAATCCAAAAGGCTCAGAGTCAAAAAAGACTTGTTCTTCCGAAGAAGATTGAGATTGATTGCCAGTTTGTTGCCAGCGAGGTTGAGGTACATTGAGAATTTGCTGGGGAAATGCAATCTGCACTTCTAATTCTTGCTGCGGTTGAACAGGCTGACTTGCCACAAATTCAAATGTTTTAGCATCTACTTTGCGAGGAATGGCTGGCGTACCAAAATTCCTAAAAAACAAAACTTTACCTGACAAAGCTTCTGGTAATTTTACTCTAACTTTTGCGGCATTAATGGGGGCTTTGCGACCTGATGAAATGGCTTTCCAATAAACTTGAGTATCCTGACCATCTAGCTGCAATCCACCTACTACCCGATATTTGATAACAAAAGTATGTGATTCTGGCGCTTTTAATTGATGTTGCCAGCGAATCCAAAGTTGATTGTTTTCAATCCCGGTCGTACTGGCGATTTTTTGATTATTTTCAGCAACGGTCACATCTTTGATTTCATCGACCTTATCTAAAGGAATATAGCGATATCGTTCATTGGTGTAGTCTGCTGTAAATACATATTTTTGCGTTTCGGTAACTAACATATCTCCGTTGGTCTGAACGTCGATGATGACGTTTATGTTATCCCAGTAGAAGGGTAGTTGTTGGGCCGCTGCATGAGTCACTGTTACCAACAATAGGCTTAATGAAGCCATTAACAAAAAAACTATTTTTTTGAGGAGTCGTTTATTTATCATAGGATTTCCACAAGATAAGTGTTGACTACAATTATTCAACAGCTTTCTTTTGAAGTCAATTCATTAAATTCATTAATTATGTTCATAAAAGTCATATATTAAGTCCGGGGGCAGGGAATTTGACTGGTTCCTAAGCTCTGCCTGGGAACCGATTTCCAGAGGATCTGCCTCGCGTGGCGAAGGGGAAATTGGAGGCAGATCCTCCGGTTCTGCCTTACCAGGCAGAGCCTGGGAACGAGTAATTTAATGTTGAAATAGCACGTTTAACAAAGTTAAAAATGTACACCCAAACAAAGCTTCAAATATATATCTTCGCGAAGGCTTGTAAGGGTAAGAATGCCAAACGCGCAGTTCTCCATTAAAGCCGCGTGACGCTAAACTCAACGAAACTTGACGGTAGTTTTCCAAAGTTCGCTGAAGCAATTGCCCGATTAAAATGCTTAAACTGTTCATTCCCAGTTTCCAAGTGCGGTAGCCACAGCGAGAGTTTTGTGCTATCCAAAGTTCATCGGCGATCGCCAATAAGCTAAAAATAAACCGATACATTAGTAATAGCAGTTCTGTGACTAACTCTGGACACCGTAATTGTCTGAGAATTTGCAAGGTTTCGGTAAATGGAACCGTCAAGAGGATGAAATACATACAACTTGTCGATGCGAAGGCGCGGGCAAATAGCAAGCTCACTTGGTATATTCCTGTGCGACTTACATACAGATAAAAAGTGCCGATGCTAATGCCCCAACCTTGCCAAATATCCCACTGAATTGCGGGGATACGATCGCTCGCAACCGCACCCAGCGCCAAAGCAGGTAAACTTGTCAGCAAAAACATCAACGGTAGCGACAGCAACCGCAAATACAGTTTCCCCGGAATACCCGCATAAATGACGATCCAGACGGCCAACCAAAGGGCGATCGACAATTGGACGATCGCCCCAGAAACTAGAGACAGAATTAAAAGGGCGATCGCAAAGGATAACTTGTGAGATGACGGCAACCCCCGCAAGCGATTTGTATAAGCCAGACTATCAATTTGATGGTTCATTCCGACGATTTACGATCAGACTGCTGCCGAGATTGCGATCGGCCTTTATACAACCCAAGGACGTACCCAACTACGCCAGCCCCCATCGCCGCTTGAGACGCAAACAATAGACTTGAAATTTCGCTACTAGCGGGCTCAAACAAATTATTAAACCAAGGTTTATAACCCGGTTGAATTTCGGTAATTGCTTTCTTAGCTTGGTCATCCGAACCGCCGTATTTACCCCGCACAAAAACGAGAGGAAACGCTGCCAGAACAATCACCGCGCCAGCCAACAGTAAATTTTGCCGGGAAGTAGATTGGTGATTTTTTGTAGGTTTTTGATTCACGGCTTATGAGTCCTGTCTCAATAATTTCAAAGTTTCCAACTCCTGCTTCCCGTAAGAATGCAGCCAATTCCAGACCAATAGAGTCAGCAATCCCTCACTAATAGCCAGAGGTACTTGAGTGATAGCAAAGATGCCAGCAAACTTTAGAAACGAAGCCATAAAACCGCCACTGGCTGCGGGAAAAGCTAATGCTAATTGAATCGAAGTCGTCACATAAGTCAGCAAATCTGCCAAAGCCGCCGCACAAAAAATTGCCGCCCGCTGCCTACCAGTTCGCAACAGCAATTGATAGATAAAATACGCAGCGAAAGGGCCGACAATCGCCATCGAAAACATATTCGCTCCCAGCGTTGTCAAGCCACCATGCGCTAACAGTAACGTTTGAAACAACAAAACTAAAGCCCCCAGTACAGCCATCACCGAAGGGCCGAACAAAATTGCACCCAAACCGGTACCCGTCGGGTGAGAACAACTGCCCGTTACCGAAGGAATTTTTAAAGCTGAAAGCACAAAAGTAAACGCACCCGCCAAAGCCAGCAATAGTTTAAGTTCCGGGTGTTCTTTTGTAATGCGAGTAATCGATCGCAACCCAAAGGCAAAAAAAGGCAACGCCACCATCCACCAAAACGCAGCCCATTGCATCGGCAAAAAACCTTCCGAAATGTGCATAGCTGCGGCGGGCGTTGCCGATGCCAGGACAATATAACAACTCAAGCCAGCCATCAATCCCAAGCTGACCAATTTCCGATTTCTGGTCTTCACACTGAACCTCGCAGATGAGACTATGTAAACTAACACATCGGCGGGCATCCTGACTCAGAAAGCGACATGACTCTCATTACAGTTGCGGGACAGCGCCGGACTTGCACCGAACTTTCCCCGTTTCCTCTAATGGCTGCTCCCCATTAGAACCGACTGGTTAGACATAGTTTAGTCGATCGCGTAAGTCTCAGCAAATATTTTACAAAAATTCATTCAGATTAACTCAGTCAAAATTACCTATCATATTCTCTTCTTTTCCTTCGCGTCTTGGCGGTTCGTTCAATAAATACTATCGCCAAACAAGTCAACGGTATAATATTAATGAGTTTTGAGGAAAGCCGCAATGTTACAGTACAACTTGCCGAGGAACTTGCCCTCCGCCGATGAACTACCAGACTCGGATGAAACGCCTGTGGATAACGAACTGCAAGAGCTAATACCAGGGTTGTTAAAAGCAATATTGCTCATAGTTTGGTCAGAACGCATGGACTGGTTTTTTGGCATAGATATGGGTATTTATCATCACCCTGACGAACCGCCCATTGTCCCCGATGCTTTCTTAAGTTTAGGAGTAGAAAGGTTTTACGACGAAGAATTGCGCCCCAGTTACGTGCTGTGGGATGAAAATGTTCTGCCGACTTTTGTGCTAGAAGTTGTTTCCCCAACTTATCGCAAGGAATACAGCACAAAGTTGGAGGAATATCAAGCTTTAGGCGTAGTTTATTACGTCATTTATTCTTCCCGCCGCCGTCGTAAACCCCGTTTAGAAGTACACAAGTTAGTCAATGGGAAGTACGAGTTACAGCCAGGACATCCAGTTTGGATGCCAGAAATTGGTTTGGGGATTGGTTGTGAAAGGGGAAATTATTCTGGGGTGACAAGAGAGTGGTTGTATTGGTATGATGCCGATGGCCAACGTTATCTGACTCCTGAAGAAAAGGTAAAAGAATCAGCGCTGCGCGCCCAACAGGAATCGCAGCGCGCCGATCGACTAGCTCAGCGATTGCGAGAGTTGGGGATAGATCCTGATAATCTGAGTTGATGGTAATCAAGAGTACCAGACTGACCGACTCTAGACGCTCAGAAACCGGGTTTTTCAACCGAGATCGATCGTCCTCAACGGAGAATTTTCTGGAAAAAACCCGGTTTCTGCGTCCAGAAATGTGTGAATATTTATCGCAAAAATCAGGAAAGATCGAGCTAGATTTGGGAAAAACAGAGAGTTGGACGGCAAACATTGAGATCCAGCACGAAAAGATGAAAATCAAGAAAGGTTATTAAATAATGGTCATGGATGTGCGTTCTTACGATGTCATCTGTTTTGGTGATGAAGTTCCAGGAGTTCTAGCTGTTATCTCTGCTTCCAGAGAATATCTTCGCCGAACAAAGCGTTATCCGCGAATTCTACTGATGTCTAAAGCAAGCTTGCAAGAAGGAATTGGCGGGCATTTGGTAAGAGGCGGTCTTGCTTATTTAGATAGAAGTCAGATTAGTGAAGAACTTCAACAATCTTTAAAGTTAGATCCCTTTGGTTCACCGGCGACAATCTATAAAGAGTTCCTGCAAAAATCCGGTGTCACCGCAATTGCACTTGACCCCCGCAAAGCCAGTGCAGCGCTGAAAGAAATGCTAGTACAAGCTGGGGCAGATCTCCTCAGCAAAGTAGAAATTCAATCAGTCACTAAAGAAGGCCAAAAAATTGCCAGTATAACCACCTCTAAAGGAGTAGTTTATGCCGCCAAGCAATTTATTGATGCCACTGTCAATGCCGAATTAGCTCAAGCTGCCGGTGTGAGAAAGCTGAAGGGATTTGAAACATTTGGTCTGCCTAACTCAGAACTTCCAGTCACCCTAGTTTTTGAAACTCAAGGACTCAGTGCAAGAGCACTGAAAGAACTCGATTACATTTATCTAAAACGCTTCACAAACCGGGCCGATGCAGAAAGTCAAAAATTTTTGCTGTACGCTGCCGACAATGATGCCCAACTAGCAGAAGAACTCCGGCGGGAAATGACCGACACTCAAGGCAATCTCAAAACTCTGTGGGCGGGCAACGATTACATCGATGTTCGCTCGCCAGCTCTGTCTGTAGCTTACCACTCCTTTAGAGGAATAAAACTATCTTTTCCTGAAAGCGGCGTAATTTTAGATGAAGGAAATATAGCCATCCTTCCAAATGACAGACTTTCGTGGAATGCGCTTTTATTTGCAGTCACCAGCAGCGAAGCGGAAGCCTTGGCGAGAAGCGGCAGCAAACCCACGGCTAATATGCAAAGAGAGATGTTATTTGTTACAACTTGGCTGAAAAGTTTGGGGGCTACTTCTGTTACTTATGCCTCAGAACTTTATATCAGACACGCTGGCAATGTGACGGGAGTTGTAGAACCTTTAACTGGCGCACAAATGCTGTTAGGTGGCGTACCTGCTAATGAAGCCCTGGCAACATTTAGCTATCATTTTGATGTACGGGGAGGCATCCCGGGTATTCGCGACAAAGCAACTCGTCTAGGATGGTTTAAAAGTCTGAGTTTTAAACACCCTATCTTTAATGTTGGCATCCGCCACGCATTAATTAAAAATGTTCCTAACCTGGCAGTGGTCAGTCCGTGTTCTGGATTTGAAGGGTTTGCCTGTTCTGTCGGCAGAATTGTTGAATTCAACGCCGCAGTTGGTCAAGGTGTGGGTATCGCTACGGTTAATGCCCTTCTAAATAACAAAAATTTAGCCGATGTATCTAACCGAGAAGTGAGACAAGTTCTCGCTGAAACAGGTCAGTTACCTAAAATTTTTGGAACTCCAAATAATGGTGATGCAATGCTATTGGCGCAATTCGAGACTCTTGCCAGTTCGGATGCTATTGCGTAATAGCAATTTCAATAAACAATGCAATAGTTGGTTTGGCTCTGGGAACGAAACTCAACACAACTGTTTTTAGCAAGAAAGGAGTAAAATTGCTATTAATATTAGCTCCCCTCAAGCGACAACAATCACGTTGGTTTGTAATGACGACTTTAATCCTGATAAAATTCTGAGGACTTCCGTCGTCACTACAAACCTATAACGGTGATTTTACCGGAAATTATACAATACCTCGATCGCCTGCACCGAATTATTGTGCTGCGCGGCACTAACCTGTTAAGCAACTTTTCAACTTGAGACTTCACTTGATTTTTCCAGCTTGGTTTCCCGCACAAACAAGAAAAGCGGGAAAGCACAGGAAAACGAAACAAGCAAACCCAGAATTATGTACAGCCCTACAAAACTTATATCCAATCGTTTTGACTCAGCGTACATCCAAGTGCTTCCTGCTACAGTTGCGATAAACAAATCTAAACTTACCGATTTCGCAGCAAGATTAGCCGAACTCTCGTTTACAAAGTCGAGCAAGCCAGCATTGCTAAAAAACTGCAAGTTATAGTACCAAGGCAGCACAAGCCACAGAATTGCTAGGATGAGATAAATGATTCGCTTAACGCTCATAATTTTACCCTACCAGTTCTTTGCTCAACTGTATTAGCCTACTAGCTCACAACCAATCCTTACTTCTTCTGCGGGCACTTCGGATGAATCCCCCCCTGCAAACAAATGTAAGCAATTTGACTTTTATCTAAATTCTTAGCCTCCGCAAAATCAACTCCTAGGAATCGACCGGATTTACTACCAGTCGGACTTTGAATAAATTGATCCGAAGCTGCCTTCCCCAGAAACACAGCGCCTTTAAAATTCGCTCCCGCTAAATTTGCGCCCCTAAAATCAACTGAACTCACCTCCGCATTCCGAAAATTAGCATCTTGCAGCCGAGCATCTTTTAAATTCACGTTTGCGAGTTTAGTCGAAGTCAAATCGGCATTTTGTAAGTTTGCACCGCTCAAATCAGCACCGGACAAATCAGCACCTTGCCATTCCGATTTAGACAAATTTGTCAAGGACAACTGAGCGCCTTGAGCCTTCACTTTGGCCAAACGCGCACCTGATAAATCCGCTCGCGACAAATTCGCGCTTCCTATATCTGCTCCGGTAAAACTTGCATTTTTTAACAGTGCTTCCTGTAAATTAGCTCCAATTAAAATAGCACTGCTGAAATTAGCTGAATTCAAATTGCAGTTTGACAAATTAGCTTTGTTCATGACAGCGCGCACAAAAGTAGTGCGGTTCATTACAGCACTGTTCAAAGACGCCCCGACCAAATTTACTCCTTCCAAATTAGCGCCGCTCAAGTCAGAAATCCAATCGTCAAATGTACCCGGACGCCTGTCTTCGCCGGTGCCGTAAAAGCGAGCTCCCTGCAAGCTGGCATTGGTTAAATTGGCATTTTTCAGCTTAATTCCCGACAAGTCAACTTTGTTTAAAACTAAAGTAAACTGAGACGGGCCGGCAGGACTTTGAGCTAAATCCGTGCGGCTGAGATCCGCGCCGTTGAGCTGGCTGCTATACACTGTGAGAATTTTGCCGATCGCCCTTTGTACTGTTCGCTGGCGGGCGGCCGCTAACTCGCGTTCCGGGGCCTTGCCGCCAAAGCGCAGGGAATCGAGATCGTTGCTGAGGGCTTGATTCAACCGCTGCAACTCAGGCAAAGCTTTCGGCCCGCTACTGACTAAAGCTTGCTGGATCGCGTCCAACATGGCGCGGTTGTCTTCTTGAGCTAGCAAATCCGCTAGCAGAGGTACGGCGCGAGAGTCTTCCACGGCCCCCAAAGCCAAAATAGCCGATCGCCTGCCCGATGCCCCGCTAGCCGATGTGGGAGACAATTTGCTGACTAAAGCCACAAATAATTCGTCGTTCCGCTGCCGGGAATCCCGCAAATTTGCTTGACTTTGAGTGTAGATGAGAGTGCCGACAAACAAAGTTAAAATCAATCCCGCGCTGCCGATGGTAACTATCACTAAAGTTGTGCCTGGGTGTTGGCGCATCCAATTCCACAAACTGGCATTTGCTTTCAGGCCGCTTTGTGGAGTCACAACCAAAGCCGCAATCTGCGCGTCTTCCTCAGTCCAATCTTGACTCTTGACAGGATTGTCAGACAGTTGATTCGATCGAGCATTGACGACCAAAGTATTCGCGAGGCGATCGTGTCCGGATTGCCGTTTGTAGCGCAATGCCAAAGCGCCGTCTGCGAGCACTGCCAAGCCGCTCAGCCCCCCTAAAATCAGCAAATCTGGAAACGCACCACTCAAGCGCCAAATACCGTAAGCGACGCCCAGAGGCACTCCCCAGCGCCCCAAACTTTCGCGAATTAGCACTTGCCCAAAACCCGGAGGAGTACCCGACGCTGTGACAACTTTGACCCCGAACCAGCGTTTGGGGAGAGTTTGACCGGTTCTGGCGAGCAAAAACAGTTGCCACCCCGCTAAAACTGCCGGTGCCAGCAGCGCCCCTGACCAGAATAGATTAGTTAGGGGTGCGACTCTGGGGCTGCGATCGCGCACGGGTATGCCCAAAGTACGGGCGACGGTTTCGGATGCTGCTGCTATGGAGGAATTGAGCGGTACGGTTTGAGATTCCTTGTTGACCAATGCCCCGATACTGAAGGGAACGAGGGCGCTGGCCGCAATTAACGAAATTTCCACGGCCCAAGCGCCGCACCTGCGAACCAGCAGTGGCATTTGCTTGGATTGTGTTTGCCAAGACGGATCGGGTTGATTGATGCCGCTGGGCGCGGTGGGGTTAGCCATATTTAGAAATTCCTATTATTTGTCGTTAGTATTTGAGGACTGGGGGGAAATTGCCAATTTATACGCTATGTAGATTAGCACTCCGAGAACGGCAAGAGTCATCAGCGCTGAAATTAGCTGTACGACGCTATTGAAGACTGTCAGGACAATTATCGCTCCGACGGCAAAGGCTGCCACCTGCCCCGGTTTGGGGAGTCTTTGAAATTTGTCCAGTAATTGATTGTAGAAGGTTCCGACGGCTTGATAGCTGTCTGAATTTTGTGTGATGAGTGGCGATCGTTCTACTTTAGCTTTTAGTTCTCCGAACGCTTGCTGCCAATTGAAGTTATTTTGAGGATTCATAAAAAAATTCGGAAGTTATTTTAGATTAATGTGTTTGGAACCGCCATTATCCCCTACCGTCAAAGAACTAGAACCAAATGTCATTGTGTGAGGAAACATGAATATCAATTATCCGGGCGATCGCGGCAAACTGTGGTTTAGCCCGATTGTGACCCTAGCCTTGGCAATGATTTTAGCGGATGCCGGTGCCCTTCGGAGCCAACCGCTACAAATTGCTCCGGGATTTCCCGAACCGCTGCGAGTTTCTGGAGTTTCCGGCGGCCCGAACAATAGTGGCGACTGCGGTTTTGTCTCCCAAGGACCGAACCACGTCATCGAAGTAACGCAGGATTTGCCTTACTGGCGGATTGCAGTACAAACCGCTGGAGCTCCAAGTTTGATGATTCAGGGGCCGAGGGGGCGTTTCTGCGTCCTGCCGCCGAATGCTGCTGCGGGGAATGTAGAATTTTCCGGTTATGGGGACAAGGGGACTTATGTTATTTTTGTGGGCGATCGAGCTCAAGGTCAACACCCTTACTCTCTCTCTATTTCCCAAAAGCGAAATTAAAAATACAACGGAATTAGGAGGCTTGCTGTGAGAAAATGGCTTTTTGGCGATCGTAAATAAGCCAGATTTCTGGCAGCCAGTGCGTGGACTACGGATTTCATATCAATTTTGTATTTGGTCTTTAACCCACTTGCGAAACAATCTGAGAGTTTGACTCGTCCCCGCTGTTTGGCTTTGTTCGCAATATTGAGAGATAGCTTCAATAATTGGCAGATGGGGAAAAGTAGGACTAATTTCAGATTCAACATATTTCCCATCTTGAAGCACATTAATCTGAAGCTTTTTATTTTCATAGCGCCAGATTTCAGGTACTCCCAAAGATTCGTAAGCATCTAGTTGAGTTTTGGAAGTTATATCATGTCCGGTCGATTGACCATGATTAAACTTTTGCCTCCGGCCACCAATAGAAATGGGTCAAGCCGCTAATTAGCGATTTGAGATTTAACAGTTTTCGACACCGCTCGAATAAAACTGCTTCTAATTCATCTAAGTTTTTAAAACAGCGATTGGCTATCGGTTCATTTGTCAGTGGCCACAGTCT
>NZ_JAUBPR010000120.1:0-19372 GCF_036700845.1 Microcoleus sp. S13_C5 | reverse complement strand
AACTTATATTTAACCAAGCTTGAATATATTGATCGCTCCTGCTCTTGGTTCGCGATCAATTATTCAGCAAGCCCTATTTAAACATCGATATTCAGGCAACTTCTCTTCGCCGTCAACCTAATAACTCGACACAGTTAAAACGATCGCCTCCCTATCTCCCAACACCAAACCATACTCCAAACCTTCAACAACCGCCTGATAAGAAGCATCCAAAATATTACCAGAAACCCCAACAGTCGTCCAGCGGTCTTGACCGTTGCTAAACTCAGCCAAAACGCGAGTTTTAGCAGAAGTTCCCGCACATCCGTCTAGAATTCGCACCTTATAATCTGTTAAGTTAAAATCAGTAATTGCCGGATAAAAATTCCGCAAAGCCTTCCGCAAAGCCGCATCAAGTGCCGAAACAGGCCCGTTTCCCTCCGCGCATTCCAGAATATCTTGACCGTTAACAGTCACTTTCACCGTTGCTAAAGAATTAACTGTTTCCTCCCTACCTTTATCGCAGTGAACTTGAAAACCTTTGATTTCAAATAAACGCTTGCGCTTTCCCAAGGCCTCCCGCATTAACAATTCAAAAGAAGCCTCAGCACCCTCAAATTGATATCCCTGGCTTTCCAAATCTTTCAATTTTTCCAAAATTTGGCGACAAGCAGGGTTTTTGCGATCGAGATCCATGCCAAAAGTGCGCGCCTTCGCCAAAACATTGCTCAAACCCGCTTGATCGGAAATCACAATTCGCCGCCTGTTGCCAATTTTTTCCGGTTCCAAATGTTCGTAAGTTAACGGATTTTTCTCAACAGCCGATACGTGAATTCCGCCTTTGTGAGCAAAAGCCGAAAGACCGACAAAAGGAGCATGATCATCGGGAGCAAGATTGACAATTTCACTAATCGAGCGACTTACTTGAGTTAATCTAACTAATTGCTCGTCTTCAATGCAATTCTGACCCAACTTTAGCTGAAAATTAGGAATTAAGGAACATAAATCGGCATTGCCGCAGCGTTCGCCGTAACCGTTTATAGTTCCCTGTACCATCCTCACTCCTTCCCGCACAGCAGCCAAAGCATTAGCAACCGCAACTCCAGAGTCGTTGTGAGTGTGAATTCCTAATTGTAAAGATTTTTCGCGATTGGTTCCTAAAGCTTCTAAAACATCGCCAACAACCTGACTGACTTCGTGAGGTAAAGTACCCCCGTTAGTATCGCAAAGCACAAGCCATTCTGCACCGGCATCGGCGGCAACTTCTAAAGTTTTAATAGCATAATCTCGATTGTGTTTGTAGCCGTCAAACCAGTGTTCGGCATCGTAAATAACGCGCCTTCCCTGACTCCGCAAATATTCAATTGTATCTCTAATCATCGCCAGATTTTCTTCTAGCGTCGTCTTCAAACTTTCAATAACGTGCAAATCCCACGACTTGCCAAACAGCGTCACCCAGCGAGTACCGGCGGACAAAATAGCCTGCAACATTTCATCATTAGCTGCCGTAGTTCCCGGCCGCCTAGTCGAACAAAAAGCTACAACTTCTGCTTGAGTTAGGGGCTGTTCTTTGAGACGCCAAAAAAATTGTACGTCTTTAGGATTCGCGCCCGGCCAGCCGCCTTCAATAAAGGGAATTCCTAAACTGTCTAACTGCCGAGCAATTCGCAGTTTGTCTTCGAGAGATAAGGAGAGTCCCTCGCACTGAGCACCGTCTCGCAGCGTGGTATCGTAGATCCAGAGCCGATTTGTCATGGGAAATTGCGATCGAGAAATTGGTAATATATCACTTACCATATTAGATTAATTTATTTGAATTTAATGCGATAATATATAGGAAAATTAACATAAATCTAACTGGGGTAAATTGCTGTGGTCAAGGTACAAGCGCAAGGAAAAACATTTGAGTGCGATCGCGGAGCCAATCTGCGTGAAGTTTTGCTCAAAAACGGCATCGATCTCTACAACGGCAACGCCAAAGTCATCAACTGCCACGGCCTCGGCACTTGCGGCACCTGCGCCGTCACCGTCGAGGGCGAAGTTTCCGAGCCCCAGTGGCGCGAAAAAGCCCGACTTTCGGTTCCTCCCCATTCTCCTGCATCCAACCGCCGTTTGTCCTGCCAAACCAAGGTTTTAGGCGATATTAAGGTGACAAAATATGACGGCTTCTGGGGTCAAGGTTCTGAAACTGTCTGGAAACCCCAAGCATAGATTTTTTGTTAAGGAAGGCAGATAGGACGATCGCCCTGCCAGATAATCTGTAAGACTTGTGCAAGAATTCTAACTGTAAGGTGCACACGGGGCACCTTACCATAAAGAAACCCGAGAGGTCAAAAAAGCCAGAAAGTCCATATAAAAGTTAATGAATTCATCTAAAGATATTCTGATTATTGGCGGCGGAATAATTGGCCTTTCGCTAGCAGTTGAACTGAAATTGCGAGGGGCATCTGTCGCGGTTCTCACCGCCGATTCTAAACAACCGACGGCCCGGGCTGCTGCTGGAATGCTTGCCCCGCAAGCCGAACGAATTCCCCCCAGTCCGATGTTGGATTTGTGCTTGCAAAGCCGCGCACTGTATCCTGCCTGGGTGGAACGGCTAGAAGATATTACCGGATTGAAAACAGGATATTGGCGATCGGGAATTATCGCACCAGTTTGTCAAAATGAGCCTCAAGAAAAGCCGCTTTTGTCAAACCTTAATTATCAATGGTTGGACAGAGATACTGTTCGCCAGCACCAGTTTGGATTAGGTCAAGAAGTAATTGGCGGTTGGTGGTATCCTGACGACGCTCAAGTAGACAACCGCGCTTTATTTCGGACGCTTCATGCCGCAACTAAAGAATTGCAGATTGAGATTATTCAAGGCCATGCCGGGGAAATTATTCGGCAGAAAAACCGAGTTTTTGGAGTGGAAACAACGGCAGGAAAATTACAAGCAGACCGTTATGTTTTGGCTACCGGTCCTTGGTCTGAGAAATTATTAGATATTTCTGTTTTTCCAAGAAAGGGACAAATGCTGTCAGTATGTGTACCAGAAGATTGGGGAGTTATCCAGCCCCTGCAAACCGTTCTATTCGGGACTGGCATTTATATTGTGCCACGTCAAGATGGCAGAATTATTATTGGTGCAACTAGCGAAAATGTCGATTTCACGCCGGGAAATACGCCTGCGGGAATCCAAAGTTTGCTAGCAGGAGCGATTAAGTTATATCCCGAATTACAAAATTACCCGATACTGGAGTTTTGGTGGGGATTTCGGCCGGCTACTCCTGATGAGTTGCCGATTTTGGGTGCTAGTGCTTGGGAGAATTTGACGCTGGCTGCGGGGCATTACCGCAATGGCATTTTGTTGGCTCCGGTGACGGCTAAATTGTTGGCGGATTTGATGTGGGAACAAAAGTTAGATCCGTTATTGGCTGCTTTTAATTATTCGAGATTTCGAGCTTCAGCACTTACTTGAACCTCTATACGTAGGGTGCAACGTACCTTACTGCTATAATAGGCACATCCAACCATTTTTTGGTAAGTCTTGAATTAGTTTGCATCCTGTTTTTTGGGTTGGTTTAATTCCCTGCATTTAGCGGCAGCCAAATCGTAAGCATTTTGGTAATCGCTACCGCCTAACATCAAATCGCCGTAATATTCATAAGGTTGATTACCGTAAATTGGCAGCGGGTCGTCTTCAGGATAATCTTCTTTTGATTCTTCTAGGATTGCTTTGAGCTTCTTGACGCTGAAGCGCTGGACTGGGAAGTAATGAATGTCTTGAGCGATGAAACCGAGATGGGGAAAGGTTGGGTCAACAATTCGCTCGTCGAGTTCAATCCAGCTATATTCGATGGGTTTATATGGCACTCCCGGCACGGCTAAAAAGCCTTGAACATAAATCGCGCCCTCGGTGGCTAACGCTGCTTTACAGGCGTTGTCAAAGCAGTTTTTACGGTTGCTTTTGATGCGAGCGGCCATTTCAATAGAAAGCGTCTCATCTAATAGTTCGGTCATAATCCCTTCTTGTCGCGTGTGCGATTAGATTGTAGCAAATCCGAGCTATCTCCGAGCACAAAAAACGCAGGCAATTGCGATCGCTCCTCAAATTCTATTCTCAAGGAGTTGAGCCAAAATCCTTTGCGGTTCTGGATGTTGTGTCAGCTTTGGTTTCCGAGATGGGCCGTTTGTCGATCGCCCCTATAGCCCGCCAAGAAAAAGTTTTCGCGAGTAGCCCAACTTTTGAACCTGCGATCGAGTTGGGGTAGAACCCGGTACGGTAAAGTGTGGCACAGACGATGCAAGCAAAAATAGCGACATACATCACCGAAGGTCGATCGTGCAACCAACCAATCATATTAATGCCTTCCGGTGCAGCAATTTGTTCGGCGGCTGACAGGCTTCACAGTTTTTTCTGCAAACAACGTTGAGTTATGACGATTCTCGCTGAGACATGGGAATATCCTCGGATTGGTAACAACCGGGAAATAAAGAAAGCCCTGAAAGCATTTTTGACTGGGAAATTAGAGACAGATACTTTATTGCAGACTGTTGCCGCACTGAAAAATATGGTAAAATCTGCGACTGTGCTGCGGCAAGAAACCAATGCAAGTTGAAGATAACAAGCGGCAAGGTAGCTTTGGGTATTGACAGAATCTGTTCATTCACCCAAAATATGCTGACCATTGGATACACTGCTTGAAATGGATTTTTCACGCCTGGTTGATGCCTGGTTATTTTTCATGTAAATTTGCCTATCAATACACCTGTGAAGTGGCAGGTTGATACAGTTCCGCATCACTTACCATTCCTAACTAAATTGTCGAGCAAAGATGATCCTCTGCAACGACGGTTAATAGAGCCATCCCCTATCTCACATTTGCTGGAAATCATGACCACCTAAAATGCCACTAAATAAATTATTATTCTCCTAACAGGTAAGGAGAAAATAGCAATTAATCTGTTGCAAGGATTAGCAATTATTCCAGCAGTTTGTTATGATTAAGTACGTCAAAGCTGGGATGAGCTTCAGCTTGCCGAAACCATCCAAAGGAGGAGCTAATGAACTAAATATTATCAGCATTTTGGTAAAGTATGGGTCAATTTTCAACAGCAATTCACCCAATTACCTGCAACAAAAAAATGCCCCAAATAGCCATCCTATCCTGATGCTAAGCTAAGCACTTATCCACACACCATAGATATACTGAATGAAAAGCGCGATCAAAAAGTCGGATTTTGTGCTAGCTCCTTATATGAAGAGCAACAACTTGAAAGCTAGTTGCCAAATACTCAATACAGTGGTTCCTTATATATGCTTATGGTTTTTAGCATTTAAAGCGGCTGCCATTTCTGTATTCCTTCTTCCGCCGATAATGGTGTTGATGACACTTTTTTCAGGACGTTGTTTCTCTTTGATGCACGATTGCGGACACTATTCTCTTTTTAGTTCCAAAAAAGTCAATCGCATTATGGGTTTTCTGCTAGGTATCATCAATGCGATTCCTCAGTACCCCTGGTCGAGGGGGCACGCTTATCACCACAAACATAATGGTAATTGGGATATGTACCGAGGCCCTTCGGCGTTGATATCCACCGATAAATTTGCGGCGCTAAGTCCATTTAGTCAAAAGATGTATAAGTTACTCAGACACCCATTGATGCTGTTTCCCGGTGGTTTTTTCTATCTAATTATTAAGCCACGACTCGCGCTAATCTTGGGAAGTACGGGTTTTATCCGACATATTTTTGCTTGTCTCAATCAAGATTTTGGCATGGGTTTATCTGCAATCATTGTTTCTTATAAATCCAAACATTGGTATACGACGGCTGAATTTTGGGATTTACTGTTCAACAATATTTGTGTTGTTGGTAGCTGGATTTATCTGAGCAACTTACTGGGATTTGGCTTTTTCTGGAGTGTTTACTCAATTGTCATGACCTGTTCTGCAGCGATATTTATCTGTATTTTCTTTGTTCAGCATAATTTTGACGGTTCTTACGCTCATAAAGCCGAAGGTTGGGACTATCTTCTCGGCGCAATTGAAGGCAGTAGTTACCTAAAATTACCGACTCTTCTCAATTGGTTTTCTGCTGATATTGCTTACCACAATATTCATCATCTTTCTGAGCGAATACCTAACTATAATCTTCAAGCTTGTCACCATGCTAATAATCACCTGCTGGCTAATTCAAAATCCCTGACAATTCGTGATATTCCTGACTGCTTCAAATTCATTCTTTGGGATGCTGCTTCAGATAGTCTGCAATCGATTAAATTGTTTCAACAACCAGAATAAATTCCCTTCAGTAATGTAGCTAATTAAAATCGGTTGGCAATAAATTTGGTTGCTTTTTTCTCACCACAATCCTATGATTAGGGATGCAGCTAGTGCGATAAATTTTAACAGTAACTTTCCTAGTTAAGTAGGTGGTTACAAATAAACATTAGATGGGTCTGGCGGGTTTAACCGGGAGCTATGCTAGCAGCCTGTTATTCTGACAAAACCCGCCCTCCTCGTGACCAGTTTATTTGCACCAACAGGACTTACGCAATGACGCTATATATAGCGCATTAAGGATCTGGGGATCACCAACAGTCTGACTCAGGCGATCACTAGATAAAAAGAGAATCAATGGGTGTTTGAATTGAGGAGTCAACTAAATAAATTTCAGCTTAACAGAGGCATGTTTAAGCTCTTGGCTGAGGTAATCTGCTAACAAACTAACTTTTAACTGATACCAATTTTCAAAAATCATGCAACAGTAGCTAGGGCTGACAAGTTGTTTTCCACCCATTTCGCAATTTGCTTATAACTCTTGAAGTCACAGGACTCATCACTTAATTTTTTTTTTGACAATCCAGCTATTACGCCCGAGGGAATTACTCGCGGTCTACCCGTTGATTGCCGTATTTCTAACAATCCTGATAGACCGCCAATACTATATTTTTTTAACCATCTATGTACAGTAACTCTATGTACCCCTAAACGTTCAGCTACATCTGTCAGACTTAGACTATAGCCAGCTTTTAAGCAATAAAGTGCTTAAATTTTTTGTCGATTAATTACAGTTGGTTGTTGTGACAAAATTATTTTCAACTCCTTGACTGTTACATCAATTCTTTCTTGATAGTTGACCTTCCTAAAAAATCCCTTAATTTTCTGACATTGCAGCACTTATTTGGCAAAATGGTATTAATTCACTTGTGTCATGTGAATAGGGTATTGAGCCGAGATATGTGTAAAAAAGTGTAACATTAATCGCAATGCCTTATCAGGTAAGGGTTTGAAGTGCTACTTGGCGGTTGATGACAGCTTCGCTATTTTTAGGCCTTCTTGGCTCGCATTTTCAATCACCCAATCTGTACGGTAAGGAATAGCTGCCTCCATGACTTGATGAATGAGCCGAGAATGAAACAGCCCAGTCTCCCCGCCGAGGCTACTTCTGCTTAAGTATCACTAAGGTAATATCATCAAACACTTTTTGTTCGCCGATGTAATAGCGCAAGTCATCAATCGCAGCTTGGCGGATTTCTTCAGCAGTGCGATCACGATTTCGGCAGATGGATTCTATCAGTGGTTCCACACCGTATAACAAGCCTTGTTCATTTTTCGCTTCTGTAATTCCGTCAGTGTAAAGCACCACCACATCTCCCGGATTTAAGTGGACTTCAGTTGATAGAATGAAATCGGCAATGTCTGAGTCTAAAGCGATCGGGAAGCCTAAATCCATCGTATCGATTCGTTCCACTTCGCCACTACACCGCACTACAATCACCTCTTCGTGCTGTCCGCTCAAGCGCAGAGTCCCCTCCTCATAGTCTAGCAAACAAAGGGTGAGGTTTCTGTCGCAATTCATGCGGTTTACATTGTCATAAAGAGTGCAATTGATGGCATTTAAAAATCGCACGGGGTCAGTTTCATTGTTCACCATTAGCGTTCGCACGGCAGTTTGCGCCATAATCATTAAAACGCCGCTTTCTAATCCGTGTCCCGTTACGTCGCCGATGCCAATTTTGATGCGATCGCCGTATTGTAGTACATCGTAGTAATCGCCACCTACCTCGTCGGCGGGTTCCATAAAACCAGCAATATCAAGTCCGGGAATATTACTGAGTTCGCCCTCTTTCGGCAAAATCATTTGTTGCAGTCGGCGCGTTACGTCTAGCTCAGCACTCATTCGGATATTGTCAGCTTTCAGACGCTCGTTAAGCACCGTAATTTCTTGGTTGGCTGATGCTAATTGGGCAGTGCGTTCATCGACTTTTTGTTCTAGAGTGCGATAGAGAAGGGCGTTTTCAAGGGAGATAGCAGCTTGAGAAGAAAGGATTTTCACAACTTCCAGGCGTTCTGGTGTAAAAGCACCGATCGCGATGTTATTTTCTAAATAAAGAATGCCAGTCAGTTTGCCTTGATTAACGATGGCGCTACACAAGATTGACTGAGGTTGGTGAGCGATAATGTAAGGATCGTTGGTAAAAATTCCTTCTCGCGTGGCTTCGCTTAAAACCACATTTTCTTGAGTGCGAGCGACGTAATTGACGATTGCCAAGGGGAGATTTTGACTGCTAGAAACTGGAAGAGATTGCAGCACTTGGACTTCGCGCTCGATTTCTCCTCGTGCTTGAATTTTTAAAATTCCGTTGTCGGAGAGAATGAGGAAGCCTTTTTGCGCCCCGGCATTTTCGAGGATCAGGTTTGTCAATTTGGCGAGCAATTTATCTAAGACAATTTCCCCGGCAATAGCTTGAGAAGCTTTCACGACTGTGGCTAAATCTAGCGCTTCGCTAGCCCCCGTGCCAGTTGTCGAAGTCGTTGTTGTCCCCTTAACTTTGGTTTTTGCTGCTGAAGTTTTGCTAACTAATTGGGGATATTTTTCTTGCAAATCCTCTACTTTACGCTTAGCCCCCCAAAGTAAGTAGCCATACTCAGCCTTCTGCATATAGAATTTGGCAAACTGCTCTTTATTTTTACTCAACCAAAATCTTGCCGCTAGTTCACAGGCTAAGGCTTCATTCTGAATAAAGTCGTTTTCATTTGCGGAGGCGATCGCGCGATCGTACAATTCCAGCACTTCTTCTATATTTTCCCCCGCAATACGGGCCATTTCTGCGGCTACCAAAAGGTACTTATGCAGGTTATTTTCCGGGCAATTGTCAGCCCAAATTTTCATCTGCCGTTGATTGGATTCTAGTTTATTCCAATAGTGTTTTTGTTCTGATTCTGAAACATCTGGATAGAGACTCGCTAAAATTAGGGAACTATAAAAGTTCTGTTCAGCTAACTGGTTGTGACCGACCGCATAAATCAGGAGTTTTTCCGCTGACAAAGCACTCTGGAGAGCTTCCGAATATTTACCGTACAGGTAGAGTGCCTGAGATTCAAAAATATTATATGTGCAAATTCCTAAGAAACTTTGATGAGACTTACAACGTTCGATATATTGCTCTTTGCTACTAATTTCGTCCGTCTTTAAACTGAACTTTTCTGAGCCGATCCCAGTCAAATTCCAGATTATTGCTTTACCCGATAGAATGATATCAATAGCCCAATTATTTTCTGTTTTTTCGTTAAAGTTCAAATAGTTTGGAATATCCTTTGCCAGGTTTTCCAGATTTTTACCCTGAAAGAAAGCATTGAGTAATTTGTACTTAAGAATGTATCCAGCCCATTGAAGTTCCCCAGATTGTAAACCTGCATAATACCCCGCCTCTAAAATAGGATCTGCCCATCTTAGATGATTGACCCAGATCCCAATTTCAGTAGTGACAATAACAGCAATTTTACATTTTTGACTCAGATTATTCGTTTTTTCTGTTAGTTTTTGAGCTAACATAGCTAGTTCATAACCGCCTCGATAATTCCCCAAAGAAACCAGTACCAGTCCGTGATTTGCGTAGCCAATTGGCGATTCGGAAGAAGGCCCATATTTGAGAGAGAGATTAGACGCTTTTAGGTTAACTACAGGAAAGAGAGCTTGATCGGCAACAAAAGTAGGTGCTGCCAGATTGGCCAGCAATTGTAAGGCAACCTTTTTTTCTGGATCTTGAACCTCTTGTTGATTAATAAATGAGGCAATATCCCGATCGTTCAGATTTTCTTTCGCCTGCTCTAGCTCGATGTTAACAGCAGTTTGCAAGTCTTCTTCAGGCAATTCAACACCCACTAGCTTAAGAGCTTTTCGGCCTGTCTGAATCGCCTCCAATGGCTTGGCACGCAAGGTATATTGTACGATCAACAATTTGTAAATTTCCGCTTTTTCTAGAGCTGATTTGGTTCGTTCTAGTGTCAAGTTAATCAAAGCTTCTGACTGCTCAAAGTTGCCTTTTAAGTATTCAACGTCAGCCAGCTCTTTATACAGAGATAAAGTCAGCTCGTAGTTCTCCTCCCAGCCATTTCCGCGCAAACAATCCAAACCTGCTGTAAAATATTGACTAGCCGCAGCGTAAGCCGTTGCATCTTTAGCTTTTTTACCAGCTTCTAAATTCAATTTAGCCAATTCAGTTAATTCTTGGTAATCGGCAACTAATTCCCGCCCCACATTTAGGTGATCGGCTACTTCAAAAATTCTTGTATCGCGCTCTTGTGGGGATATTTTTTCTAGTAGTAGCCGACCAATCTTGAGATGAACGGCTTTTTTCTGCTCGTCATCAATTAGAGCATAAGCAGCCTGTTGCACGCGATCGTGCAGAAATTTAAAATTAAGAATTAATAGTTGAGCATCAGAAATCTGAAGCTCTTCTGGCGCAATCTCCAACTCGGAAGTGGGAATAACTAATCCTTCTTGAATTGCGCTCTTTAAGTCGCTAAAAGTTTCTCCGGCTGATTTTTCGTGAACGATCGCGAGAGTTGCCAGTTGAAAGCGGTTGCCTACACAAGCTGCCAAACGTAAAGCTTGTTGCGTAGCGATCGGGAATTTCTTCAATTTTCGGAGCATCAACTCCACTACGTTTTCGGTAATATCCATCGCCTCAATTTGAGCGATATTCCATTGCCATCTTCCTTGGCTTCCCGCTTGAGGAACGCTGAAATTAAGCAGATTTTCCTGATAAAGGGTTTTCAGAAATTGATTGACAAAGAAGGGATTGCCGTTGGTTTTACGTCCTATCAAATCTGCCAAGGGTTTGACTACTATATCGTCACACTTTAAACTATCAACAACTAGCTGGTTAATATGCTCTATTTTTAGAGGAGCTAAGATAATTTGGTTAATAATAGCTCCTGACTTTCTTAAGCCGTCAAGAGTCATTATCAAGGGGTGGGTTGGGCTGACTTCATTATCCCGATATGCACCAATCATCAACAGATATTGCATATTTTCATCTGTCATTATCAGTTGGATCAGTTTCAGAGTGGCGGAGTCTGCCCACTGAAGATCGTCCAAAAAGATAACTAACGGATGCTCTTTTTGGCAAAATACCTGAATGAAGTTTTGAAAGACCAAATTAAAGCGGTTTTGAGACTCAGTAGGGCCGAGTTCTTGCACGGGCGGCTGTTTGCCAACAATCAGCTCTAATTCGGGAATGACATCAATAATCACCTGTCCATTTTGACCCAAGGCAGCTAAAAGCTTTTCTCGCCAGTTGTTAAGTTGCAATTCACTTTCAGTTAAGATTTGTCGTGCCAGTTCAGAAAATACTCTGACGACAGCAGAGTAGGGAATATTACGCTGAAATTGGTCAAATTTCCCCGAGCTGAAATAACCTTTCTGCTGCGTGATAGGTTTATAGAGTTCCTGCACCAGTACTGACTTTCCAATGCCCGAATAACCCGCTACCAACATCATTTCGATTTGGGATTTTGAAGAGTCTTGTGGGTCTGGGGAATTTTCTTCTGCTGAAGCTGCTGCTACTCGATCAAAGGCTGCTAGTAGAGTTTCAATTTCTCGCTCTCTGCCATAGAGTTTTTGATGAATTTGGAACTTATCAGAAATATCCTGAGAGCCGAGGGAGAAATTAGAAATATCGCCTGTAGCCTGTAATTGATTCAGACAAGATTCCAAATCTGATTTTAACCCCCAGGCACTTTGATATCGTTCTTCAGCCGTTTTCGCTAATAATTTCATCACAATAGTTGAAACGGCTAAGGGAATCTCAGCCATTTGTTCGTGAGGCGGTACAGGTTCTTTTGCAATATGACAGTGAACCAACTCCATTGCATCGGTTGTTTCAAAAGGGAGTTTCTGGGTAAGCAGTTCATAGAACGTTACGCCCAGGGAATAGAAATCAGTTCGGTAATCCAGCGGTCGGTTCATTCTGCCGGTTTGCTCCGGAGACATATAGGCTAAGGTTCCTTCTAAGACATTCGGATTGCGAATCGTGGGATTTTCGCGCAATAATACTGTCGAAATTCCAAAGTCGATGATTTTGAGTAGCCCGGTTTCTCGGTTAAAAACTATGTTAGAGGGGTTAATATCCTTGTGGATGATATTGGCAGCGTGAATAGCGCCCAGACTTTCAGAAATCTTTATACCACTCCTTAAAAATTCTTCCATCCCGAACTTTCTTTCTGCCATCAATATCTTTAAGGACTTGCCCCCAAAATCCTCCAAAATCATTAGGAGAGTATTCTGATATTTCTGCAACTCATAGACTTTGATAATACTATCAATATCCAGAGAACGGGTGATTTCATATTCCTGTTTATATCGGGTCAGTTCTGCGGGTGTTGGATAATCTTCTTTCAGGATTTTAAAGATAACGGGTTGATTGTCTGACTCTCGGTATCCCCGAAAAACACAGGAGTTGGAACTTTCATAGATTTCTGAAAGAATCTCGTAGCCGAGGATTTTGGGGTTCATAACTTCGTTAAGAGAGTATGTGGATTCAAAAAGTGGCTCTGTAATCGATTCTTTACATAAAATATTTATTTTTACCCTCCATAAAAGCGAAAGGGATTGTCCCAGAGGATTTTTTTCACGGTTTTTTCGGATAGGCGATCGCTCAATGCTACAACTTCCCCGATAATGTCTGGGTGATGATCGATGTGAGGGAAATCAGAACCGAAGATCAGGTTATCCGTGCCGATGTAGTCAATTGTCTCAGCTAAATAAGGCTCAGAAGGTTCAAATGAGATGAAGCACTGACGGCGAAAATACTCTGAAGGCTTCATTTTAACATTGTCTTTGACTTCCCAGCCGAGGTCGCAATACTCGCGATCGAGCCGCCACAGCCAGTAGGGTAGCCAGCCGCAACCCGACTCTAGAAAGCCTACTCTGAGTTGGGGATGGCGTTCCAACACTCCTCCTTCGATGAGGGCCAACAGCGCCATCATCTGTTCCATTGGATGCGAACAGGCGTGCATGGCAAATCGGGTGTTAAACCGATCCGAGCCGGTGGTTGGTAGATGGGAATGAGTGCCTTCGTGCAGGCTGACGGCAATTCCCAACTGCTCGCATTCGCTCCAAAATGGCTCGTAAGCGGGGTCGGAAAGCAGTCGTCCCTTGACTGGGTTGGGGCGCAAAAACACGGCTTTCCATCCAAATTCTGCGATGCGACGCAGTTCTGGCAGCATTTCTTCGGGAGCGTGGAGATTAATCGCACCAACTCCTCTAAGAATCTGGGGGTCATAGCTGCAAAAGTCTCGCAGCCAATTGTTGTAGGCGCGGGTAAATGCACCTGCCAGTTGTGCATCCATTGTATCGACGGCAAGCAGCCACAGTCCCATTGTGGGATACAAAAATGCGATATCAGCTCCCATTTTCGCGATCGCCTTTACCTGAGAACAGGGATCGTAGCGATCGATTCCGTAGCTGGTGAAATCTCGGATTGCCACTTTCAGCCCTTCCTCTTGGTGTTGGCGGGTTATCTTCTGATAAATCGGTTGACCATCAACTTTTAGATCGAGCGATGGTGCCCGGTTTTTAAAGGCTGGTTCGAGGTAATTTTTCCACAGATCGATCGGCTCTAAAACGTGGCAATCTGCATCGATGATTTGATAGGGCTTCAACATAGATTTAGATTTTTGAAATGTGAAAACCTTTGTAGGGGCAATCCCCCTGTGGTTGCCCCATCTTTGGGGGCGGGCACGGGGGCTCCGCCCCTACAAATTTATACAAATGATTTAGAATTGCCTTAACCATAAACCTAAACCTCTCAGAAAAAAGCCGATAGGGGATTCAATTTTTCCTCAGTCAAAGCTTCAGCTAGCCAACCCATTTTAACGGGAACGTCGTACAGCCGACCTGCACCCAATCTAGGCCAAAAATGCCGCAGTCCGGGTACAATTACTTTAACAACAGATAAGCCTAAATCAGGGCGGCTTTGGTCTAAAACAATTGTTTCTAATCCGTTTGTTCGGGCAATTTCTACGCAGTTCATTACGTCTGTATAAAGATCGTCGCTCCACTGTTTGAGATAGTCTGTGGGTGTTTTTGAGGGGGCTGTTTTGTATGGCAATAAATAGGGGTGTTGAGCGACTGTTGCGCTCTTCCACCATTCGATCGCTTCTCTGTCGCGATCGCGAGCGGCACTTTTTGGATCGAGTATGCCAAAAAACGCAGCAGGCAGCGATTGATTCAGTTCGGTTAAGGCCCGTAGCAGGGCTATTTGCGGGTCAAAATGTGCCCCGAAACCCATAATAATATTCTCTTCTTCACGGTCATTGCGGCGCGAAATAGCGGCAAATACGGGAATGTTTAAATCGCTGGTAAGGTCGAGTACCCAGAGGTCGCGCTGAAGCGTTTTGTAATGCGCCTCTATTTCCTGAAAATACGGATCGTCAAAGCTGGAAATATCTACTATTGGTTTTTTTAATTGATTATACCACCACAGGGCAATACTGTCTCGTTCTACTAATTCCATGAAGCCTTGCAGGATTGCTTCTTCTAAGTAGTTTCCGGCGGCGCATCCATTGGAGTTGGCAACCGCAAAGGGGGCATGATATTTTTGGGAATAACCGCTGTAACAGTAGGCAGTGGGGATGTATCGAGGCGCGTTGTAAGTTAACGACCAAGCTGGACTCCACTCGATTTCTACCTCTTGGTTGAATGGTTCTGGAATCCAGTTAAATCTGATGCGATCGCTATTCAATTGCTCGCGATTTGAAAACTGCTTTTCGCTATAAAGCATACAAGTATTTGGGTGAATTGCGACACCTTCCAAGTCTTTTAACTTGGCTCGAATTCTGGCTTCATCTCCTTGAAATGCGATGGAGTAGCGCTCGATTGCTTCGCTCAAGGCGCTGACTTTTGCCTGAGTGTCGCTTTTTCCCTTACCGTAAGATTCGCTACGCAGGCTTTCTTGCAATTCATTTAAGTCTGCGATCGCGCCGACTAAACTGTAACCGGCACGGTAGGAAGTTGTCAGTCCGTTTTCTTCCTCCCAGGTAGAAATTCGCTGAAGAATGCTGATAATACCAGTAATGGGGCTGACGTGATGCTCTAAGTTTTTCAATGTTTTTTCTGGCGAGATGCAGCGGTGTCCGCCATCGCGAGTAAAAGATTTCTTACGACTAGAAAGAGCGATGGGTGCTGATTGTTTGGTTGCGAAATCTTGCGGGTTTCCGCAGCACGGACATTGGGGACGCTGCACGAGAAAGTGATGGCGTTTTTCCAGAGAAAGCGCGTTTAAGGTGATAATATTGCTTTCGAGAGATTCGCTGCGATCGCAGGCAATCCATTTAGCAAGTTCGGTGGCGGCGATCCCGTAGGCTGTAGCTAGGGTTGATGGCAATGCAGATAAAGAAGTGGGGAAGGATGCGGTGTTTTTTTTGTTTTGCAGGTAATTTTCTACTTTGCGGTGCGATCGCAGTCGGTGCGCTAAACATTCCCAGCAGCCAGTTTTGCCGGGGATAAAAATCGGGCCGATCCAAATTTCTATTCCTAATGGTTTAACGAGCATCCAGGGGCGATCGTTCTGCAAGGCTTTTTGATTAATTTCTTCTAAATCTTCTTGCAGGTAATCGTCAGTTAGCACCACCGAGCGATCGCTATTTTCGCCGAGTTTAACTCCCACTGATCCGAGCATTGCTTTGAATGGTTCGGTGTCGATTTCACCCAAGGAAACTACAGAAACAGTCGTTTCCTTGAGGCGTTTTTCAGCTATCTCTGGCTCTACCTTTAGCATTTCCCAAAAAGCTGCTTTTTCGGCGGGTACGGAGGGATCGGCATCTGTAATATAGCCTTGACTTTGCAGGCGATCGAGCAGATAGAATATTTCGGGAGCCGATAGTTGCTCCTGAAGAAGGTTGATAATTTCTTCTATTGCGTGTTGTCCGTCAAGAAGCGGGGCCAGCATTATGTAAGCAGACCCGCGAAGCAGAAAATATTCTTTTTCATTAATTAAAAAGCAGCCTTCTGAGGGAACTATTTCGCAACGATAACACTGCTTAAACTTCGGTTGGCGAATCATTTTTGTTTTTAAGTATTGTATCTGAGATGTTAATCTCCTTATATTTGGTAAAGGGTGATACTGTCCGGTTCTATAAATTGTCTGTTACCGGACAGAGGACAGTACAATTCAATTTATTAAGAGCGATCGCAAGTAGAGCGTCGGTTCAGTATTGACTTGTGGGTAAAGAAACGGGATTTCTGTTACTTTTAAAGAGCGGAATCTTGGAATACTAACAAAGAAACCCAGTTACTATAATAATTACTAAACCGACGCTCTAGGTAGGTTCTGAGTTCAAGTAAACCGCAGGATTCCGAAGAATCCTTCGTGATCGGCAAACGCGGCGAGCTCTTCTACGCTTGAATTATGTAACCTTGCCGGTAATGTAGGAAGTGGAAAGACAGCACCACCATGCGACAGAATCGTATGATGGTGCGGGTTGTGCGGATCTGACTCTAATGCTGCTTTCGGGTCATGTGTCAAGAGTTTAAAAAACTCTGGATCTGTCCAAGCACGGGCGACAACATGAGCCCAGGCAGTCTGTAAGTCTGGAGGGTATGTGTTTGGCATGATTTTACCTTGTTGATGATTCAGCGAAATACAGATTTTCTACTTCGCTATAAAAAAGATTATCATACTTTATTGAAAATAGAAATTTGTAAAATATCATCAACAATAGTTGACATAAATATTAGACCTCTTGCAAAGTAATTTTGTGCTACTATGGAAAGTTTAGGCAATTTTTAAATCTAGCAGGCCCGGCAAGTTTAAGGAGATGCCAATCAACCCAATAATTCAAAGTTTTACCTAAACTTGAGCAAACTCTTAAGGATAACACATATTTTTTTTGCAAGAGGTCTATTTTAGTAGGGTATTGATTACTCACTTAGACTGTCCCTGTGCATTAGCAAGGAAGCTGGCTATTTAGAATTATAATATTGCTAGGAACGGGACAAACCCGCTCCTAAACGCACTTTGGAGGAATCTGTGTCCGTAGACTTGAACCAAACCTATATCGATCCTCAAGATCCGACATATCAGCCCCTATTAGAAGACTTGCAGGGAAATATCCTCAAAGGTCACGAACGAAACTACTCGGCACATATTTTCGTAAACTTCAAATCAGAGCATGAGGCGGCCAGAAAATGGATTAGTCATTTCGGCGAAAATTTTGTCACTTCCGCCAAAAATCAAATCGAATATAGTGCTAAATATAAACAAAGTGAAGGGACAGAATCCGGCAGTCTATTTGCCGGTTTTCTCCTTTCTTATAAAGGGTATAAAGCTTTGGGTTTCGATTTGAAAGGGAAAAGCGAAAAGGGGAAATTTCCGTGTTGGAATTTTCTTGTTGGCCTTCAATCACTTGCCGTCCAGCAAAAGTTAGAAGATCCTCCACTTGAAGAATGGGAAGAAGGTTTTCAAGATGAAATTCATGCTTTCATTCTCTTGGCTGATAACGATCGCGACAACCTGGAAAAACAGGCAAAACAGGTCATAGAAGAAGTTGGGCGCGTCGCAGAGATTGTTCATACAGAAGTAGGCATTGTCCTCAAAAATAAAAAAGGGCAGACTATTGAACATTTTGGGTTCAGAGATGGTGTCAGCCAGCCTCGATTTTTAAAAGAAGATATTGAGCTAGCAAAAAAACAAGGTACTGATTTGTGGGATGCTTCTGCACCTTTAGAATTAGTGCTTGTAAAAGATCCTTTCGGTGAGGGGGAGCATAGCTTTGGCAGCTATTGCGTCTACCGAAAGCTCGAACAAAATGTGCGAGGGTTCAGAGAAGCAGAGAGAGAACTGGCTAAAAAGCTGCGATTGTCAGATCAAGATATAGAAAGGGCAGGTGCTTTAGTTGTGGGGCGGTTCAGAGACGGAACGCCAGTGACGCTTTCTCCATCGGAACAAAATACCGATACAGTTCCTAATAATTTCAATTATGATGGCGATCGCGACGGAATGAAATGTCCCTTTCACGCACACATCCGCAAAGCAAATCCGCGCGGCGACAAAAACGACAAATACCAAACCTTAGAAGAACACCGCCAGCGTCGAATTGTTCGTCGAGCAGTTAGCTATGGCGAGATGCCGAATGCACGGGATAACTCCCTGTCAAAACTCTCGCGATTTGAAAATCAACTGGAACATTTAAAAGAGCTGAAGGTTCAGCCAGCGTCAGGCGAAAAAGTAGGATTGCTGTTTCTATGTTTTCAGCGCGACATTTTCAACCAGTTTATGTTTATGCAAAAAAACTGGGCGAATAATCAGCATTTTGTCAACTATACAACAGGCTTGGACGGCATTGCAGGTCAAGGAAAAAAACAAATTGAAGGGCAAGCGTGGCCGAAAGAGTGGGGGAAGGACGAGAAAGTACCGTTCGATTTTTATAATTTTGTCACGATGAAAGGAGGCGAATTCTTTTTTGCTCCTAGCATTAGTTTTCTGAAAAATATTTCAGCGATCGCCGTGAAATAAAACACGCGATTATACCAAATCCGGCTTAAATATCCCCTTTAGGGGTAAAGCCGGGATACGGACAAAATAGGACAGGATGTAAAGAAATATAACGAAACCGCCACTCCCAGGCAGATTTATTGAAGCAAGCAGAAAAAGTAAAAAGCTTGCATAACATACAATAGAAGGTAAGCATGAATACGAGCTGTCCCAAACCCAAATGTAAAGAGATGTAACAATCCCGTCATCCCCGAAATCACTCCGACTCCCACAGGACTTACGCAAGCACGCTATATGTCAATACGGTTCAGTTAACGCTGTCCGACGAATTTAACCTCACGATTTTATGGGAAATACAGGCATCTTTTAGAAGTCAGATTGCTCTTAACTGAACCGTATTGCGCTATATGTAGCGTGCTAAGAAAGAGCAGCGGTCGCTTAATAAATCTAATAAAGCGATCGCGACAAGCACGCCCTTGTCAGATACTCTGTATTTTCGACCCTGAGGGGTTTCGATTCGTAGTGTTTGTTTTTGAGATGCACGCTATATATAGGGCTTGCTGAATAATTGATCGCGAACCAAGAGCAGGAGCGATCAATATATTCAAGCTTGGTTAAATATAAGTT
>NZ_JAUBPR010000119.1:0-19551 GCF_036700845.1 Microcoleus sp. S13_C5 | reverse complement strand
TCGCTTGCTGTTGTATTATCTAAAATATGGGGCTGTTCCTATGGTAGCATAAATCATCTCTTAATTGTGCAACGCCTAAAAAAGGGGGGACAAAAGTCCAATACAAATTCCCGCTTCTTAACGAGGGTACAAAAGTTCGATTCAAAGTCCCCCTTCTTAAGGAGGATGTAGGGGGATCTAGCCTTCAAAGTAAAGCAGAGATACCTGTTTTACTGTTGAATGCGATCTTTTTGAGAAAATTGTCAGAAAGTGCGAGTTATAATAAAACCAACCTAGTTGGCGATAATATCAACGATGGAAACTATAACTCTAAACCTACCTGCAGCCGTCGCTTTAACCGACGAACAATTTTATCAATTGTCCATCGCTAATGAAGAGTGGCGATTAGAACAAACCCCGGAAGGAGAACTAATTATTATGCCTCCAACAGGCGGCGAAAGCGGCATCAGAAATTCCGATTTGACTACAGACCTAAATTTGTGGAATCGTCAGACTCGATTGGGAAAAGTCTTTGACTCTTCCACTGTCTTTCAATTACCCAACGGTGCGAAGCGTTCCCCTGATGCTGCTTGGGTACTCCTAGAACGTTGGGAAGCATTATCCGCAGAAGATAAGCGCAAATTTCCTCCCCTGTGCCCGGACTTTGTAATAGAATTGCGCTCGCAAACTGATTCCCTAGAAACATTGCGGGCTAAAATGCGGTATTATCAAACTAACGGCTGTCGCTTAGGTTGGCTAATTGACCCCCAAACGCCTTTAGTAGAAATCTATCGGTTGTCTGAAGATGTAGCAGAAGTTATTAATTTCTCTTTTGACCAACCGCCAATACTTTCGGGTGAAGATGTACTTCCCGGATTTCTTCTAGATCTTACACCTATTCTCAATCCTTGAATCTCGATTCATTTTCTTTAGTTGGCTGGCGAGAAGCCGGGTTTCTGCGAATAATTTGGGTTGAGTACGAGAGATATAGGAAGAAACCAGGTTTCTGGGATTTACTGCGTGGCGAGAAACCGGGTTTCTGCGACAATTTTTGGTTGAGTACGAGAGATATAGGAAGAAACCAGGTTTCTGAGATTCTTGTACCTCCAAAAAGTCGATCGCAAATTATCTCCCCGTCAACGTATCCGCATAAGGATCTGGCAAAGCTTGCTGCACCTCCAAAAGCGGCAAAGGATCTCCAGTCAACGGTTGACTAATCAAATTTTTTTTTAGCCCATCACCCCGGCGATCGCGCTCTTGCAGCTTCAGCAATTCCTCTTGATAAACAGCAACAATTCGCCCTAAACTCAGCACCAAATCATCCCAATTATCATCTCCCACCAACTTCTCAGAAATTCCCTCAAATAACTCTCCCGCTTGCCTTTTTTGAACATAAGCTTTCAAAAGCTTTCCCGACTTTTGCAAAACGGCCTGATAAATATCCCCATCCGACCACCACAACCCCTGTTGACTCAGCAGCCAAGTCAAAATATACTCGCGAGCGTGTTGCTCCTTCACCCAGGCCGCGAGATACTGCAAATCTTCCATAGTTAAAACAGTCTCCTCAATTTTCCTCAAAATGTCCGCTTGTTTGTATCTACCGTTACCGCGATCGACATAATACCTGCCTTATCATCACCTGCCCGCGTCATTAATACCCCTTAAATCTTAAAAAAACCCTACTGATTTACCAAACAGCAATTCTGAGAATATAAAAATAAACCTAAACCTCCTAGGTCTATTGTCCAATACTTTTAGTCCACCGGAAAGCGCTACACCCCGCCTCGCTTTCCTCTCTCGCAAATCAATCCTCAAGCGGGAACAACCAGCGGGTTATTAGCATGACAAAGCAAAATTTTGGTTTAATTGGTCTAGCCGTGATGGGCGAAAACCTAGCGCTCAACGTCGAAAGCAGAGGCTTCTCCGTGGCTGTATACAACCGCACAGCAGCCAAAACCGACGACTTCATGGCCAAACGCGCCCCCGGCAAGAACATTGTAGCCGCCAAGACTCTGACAGAATTCGTCGATGCCCTAGAAACCCCGCGCCGAATCTTAGTCATGGTGCAAGCTGGGAAACCCGTAGATGCAGTAATCGACCAGCTCAAACCCATGCTGTCACCGGGCGACATGATTATTGACGGCGGCAACTCGCTATACGACGACACCGAACGCCGCACCAAAGATTTAGAATCGATCGGACTGGGATTTGTCGGCATGGGCATCAGCGGTGGCGAAGAAGGCGCGCTCAACGGTGCTAGCCTGATGCCCGGTGGCACCCACGCTGCTTACGGCATACTAGAGCCAATTCTTACCAAAATTGCGGCTCAAGTAGATGACGGCCCCTGCGTCACTTTCATCGGCCCCGGTGGCGCCGGCCACTACGTGAAGATGGTTCACAACGGCATTGAATACGGGGATATGCAGCTCATTGCTGAAGCCTACGATTTGCTCAAAAACGTTGGTGGATTGGACGGCAAGCAGTTGCAGGAAGTTTTTGCCGAATGGAACACCACAGACGAACTCAACTCGTTTTTGATTGAAATTACGGCTAACATTTTCAAGTATATTGACCCGGAAACTAAGCAACCCTTAGTTGAGGTAATTATGGACGCAGCCGGTCAAAAAGGCACCGGCCGCTGGACTGTAATGAGTGCTTTAGAATTGGGCGTGAGCATTCCCACAATTATTGCTGCTGTGAATGCGAGAATCATGTCTTCTTACAAAGACGAGCGCGTTAAAGCTTCCCAAGCACTGACGGGGCCTAGCGGCAAATACGAAGGCGATACTAAAGAGTTTGTTAACAAAGTCCGGGATGCGCTTTACTGCTCGAAGATTTGCTCCTACGCGCAAGGTATGGCACTTTTGAGCGCAGCCTCGAAGTCGTACAACTATGACTTAAGTTTGAGCGAAATTTCCCGAATTTGGAAAGGTGGCTGTATTATTCGGGCTGGATTTTTGGACAAGATTAAAACAGCTTTCAAGGACGATCCCACGTTGCCGAATTTGCTGTTAGCGCCGGAGTTCAAACAGAGCATTCTCGATCGCCAATCGGCTTGGCGGGACGTGTTAGCTACTGCTTGCCAACTAGGGATTGCAGTGCCAGCATTTAGCGCCTCGCTGGACTATTTCGATAGCTACCGGCGCGAAAGATTGCCGCAAAACCTCACGCAAGCTCAGCGGGATTATTTTGGGGCTCACACCTACGAGCGCACCGACAAACCGCGCGGTGAATTCTTCCACTCTGAGTGGACGCAGACTGCTAAAGAGTCGCTGCAAACCGGTACTACCGATTAATTAATTTTTGTAGGGTGCGTTTCGGCGCACCTTACAGATAGACAATCAGATTACTGCCAACTAATATTATTGCTGAACCCATACGGATACTGAACCGCCTTGACAGCGAAACTCGCCCCAACCCCACTCATTAGTAGAAACAGGTTCCTGAATATGCCCTGTTAAGTCCACAAACTTAGCATAAGGCTTACCAACTTCCATCCACTTGAAACCCTCCGGGCCGTCACTCATAATTACTGCCATTGCCTGTGGATGCTTCCCATTGCCCAATCTCGTCCAGCCAATGGTATTCCAATGATCGAAATAGTCATATTGAGGGCCGTAGGCGAAGTGTTTGCGAGCATGGAGAAACTTGTCAATTAGCGATCGATGAGAGGGCAAAACAATCTTATACCGCTTGCCATCACGGCCCCAATCTTCATATTCTGCACCGTAATAGTCGCCGTAGAAAACGCAGGGATAACCTTCTCTTCGCAATAGAATAATCGCATAAGCAAGAGGTTTAAACCACGGTTCTACAACAGATTCAAGTGCTTGCAGCGGTTGAGAGTCGTGGTTTTCGACAAACGTTACTGCATTAGTCGGTTGCTGCTGCATCATTGTACCGTCTAAGATGCGCCGCATATCGTAGTTACCGCCCTGTTGGCTGGCGTAATGAAAGTTGTAATGCAGTGGCACATCAAAAACTGACATTTTGCCCTTAACTGAACCGATATACCAGTGCAGGATATCGATATTTGGTGCCCAATACTCACCGACAACAAACAAATCTTTGCCGACATATCGCTCCATTTCATCCAACCATTCCGGAAAAAACCAAGACGATATGTGCTTGATGGCATCTAAACGGAAACCGTCGGCACCTGTTGTGTCGAGATACCACTTACCCCAGCGTGTAATTTCATCTCGTACCGATTGATCCTGGAAATCTAGATCGCACCCCATTAAATATGCAAAATTGCCATTTTCTAGGGAAACATAGTCATCAAAAAATTTCCCTTCTACCAAATAGACTGTACTGCGATCGTCTTTATTGTACTCGTTGTAGTCTACTGCATCAAAATGCCACCAGTGCCATTCAAATTGGGAATATTTACCTTTGCGTCCGGGAAAGTTAAAATGGGTGTAGCTTTTGATTTCTTGCAACCCACCTTTGGGATTTAGCCGATTGTTGTCAGGATAAGGAGTTGCCTTAAATATCTCTGCTGCATCTGCACCCATTTTGTGGTTGATAACTACATCGGCATAGACCTGAACCTGAGATTGGTGCAGGGCTGCGATCGCATCCAAATATTGCTGCTTAGTACCATATTTGGTGCGGATTGAATTTTTTTGGTCGAATTCTCCCAAATCAAATAAGTCGTAAACCCCATATCCAACGTCGCTTTGCCCGCCACTTCCTTTGTAAGCTGGGGGCAGCCACAGTGCCGTAAAACCCGCATCTGCCAATTCTTTCGCCTGGTTTTTCACCTGATCCCACAGGGTTCCTTGATCGGAAGTGTACCAGTGGAAATATTGCATCATCGTGCCGTTGATATCTGCCATTTTTCACCCTTGCCTTGAGATGATATTGACAATGTAAGGCGATCTTAGGCTACAGCATTGCCCATTGTCACGATATCCGCATTAATTTTTTCTAAAACTCCGGTTTGGGTGTGATTAAAGTTTTGTTACATTCCTCAACTATAAAATCCCTTGACGTTTGTTTTCGAGATAGCTTTTAATATATTCGTCGTTAAAGAGCGATCGCCTGACTGTTGGAATAATACTTGAACTTGAGTACACACAAAAAGCCCAAGTCCAAGTTATTCAAGTTCAAAGCAAAGATTACCGGGAATCAAAACAATTCAACCAGCACTCGATCCCCACGTTTCCACGGTTTGTTGCAACCCTTCTCGGTAGCTGGGATAGCGTGGAGTCCACCCAAACTGCTTGCGGAATGAGTCGCCCCCAACGGTAGTAGAAAGCTTTAACAAATCCACTTGGGTTTCAGCAGTTAATGGTTGTCATCTGGCAAAAGGCTGAACTAAGTAAATCAACGTAATTAAAAGTAAAACTATCTCCATCTCCATATGTTAGAACCCCGAATTCTTAAAGAAGTCGGGGTTCTGGGTATTATGTTTGAGGTGGGCCTACTTACAGGCTATTCAGTTTTAGGATTGGACCGGACGCGTTGGCGAAGAGCAAGAACATCGCTAGTATTAAGTTTACGAACTTTAATTTCATAGCTTTTTTCCTCCTTTCTTTTCGTTAGTGGGAGACTGGGTTTTCCTTTTCCGTAGCTCAATAGCCACATAAACAATCGCTCTAGAAATATGCGCCATGCTCTCAGCCTTCGCCAATTCATCCCTCCCTTCCGGGAAGAAGCTTTTGGATCTCAGAAACAAAAAAATTGGTTTGTTCCGAGTCCTAATCATAGATTAACGAACCTATACACTTATTGTAGAGTGCTTTTCATGGATTGAGTAGCGGCGGATAACCGAACATGGCTAGCGGGAAATAAAGGAAGAATCTGGGCCGTTTTACGGCGGGGAGTTGTCAAATACTAAACTAAGTGCATCATTCGGCGAGTGAAATCGCTGCATAGAGTCAAACTTTCATCCGCCTCCGCAGACAAGCAAGATCGACCTGTATCATTAACCTCACTGATGAATCATGCTACAAATTTCTAATACAGTGTTCATAGACGATCGCGAAATCGAGATTAGTGCGATTCGCTCTCAAGGCGCGGGGGGGCAAAATGTAAATAAGGTGGCGAGTGCGATTCACTTGCGCTTTGATATCCCAGCTTCCTCATTGCCCGATCGCTACAAGCAGCGTTTGTTGCAAATCAACGACCAGCGCATCACCTCCGAAGGTGTGATTGTCATCAAAGCCCAGGAACACCGCAGCCAGGAACAAAACCGGGAGGAGGCTTTGAGACGGCTGCAAGAACTGATTAAAAGTGCGATCGTCATACCGAAAAGGCGCAAACCCAGCAAAGCAACTCGTAGTTCCCAGCGCAAGCGTCTCGACAGCAAAACCAAGCGAGGCCAGATTAAAGCTCTGAGAGCGAAAATTACGGATTGATCGATGAAAGGTCGATCGGGCTTTTTGAGTTTTTAGTTGTCAGTCGGGATTTGGTGGGCCTAAGTCGTTAGGTAAATCGTTAAGCGTTTTTCCCAAAGCTTTGCAAAGAGCTTTCATTTGAGCAATCGTCAGTTCGGGTTCGTCTAGTCCTCGTTCCCACTTGCTAATAGCTTGCTGAGTTAGGGTTTTTGTGCGGGTTTTGTCGGGAATTTGTTTTGCTAAGGCGGATTGCGATAAACCAACAGCCTCCCGCAAGATTTGCAGTGCTGGTATATCTTTGGATTCTTGAGTTTGTTTCTTTCGGGGCATATCATAGCAAATTCACAACCAAAGTTGTTGACAAATTACTGAAATACAACTAAGGTTGTTTAAGATAGAGACAACAGAAAGGCCGCTGCTTTAGCCGGACGGTGGAAACGCTTTGGTTTAGCAAGCTGCCCTATTTGTAGTTTCTACCCATTATGCCTGCATAGCCTTAGTATTTTCCGGGCTTGGGTGCATGACTCAAGCCCGTTTCCCTAGACATTTCCCAACCCCTGCGGGTTAGTTGTCGTTCGGCGAGGGCGATCGACTTGGTAAGTCATCGGGAATTTTGGTTACGTCTAATCCTAAAAGCTCAAACATAGTTTTTAGAGAAACCTGGTACAGATTAGCCATAGCAAGTATGTTTTCAGCATTAGGTAGAGCCTTGCCTAATTCCCAGTCAGCTTGTCTTCGCTCGGAAATTCCGATTTTTTCTTTGACTTGAGGGCGTGTTAGTCCAGCTTGTTCTCTGAGTAGTCTCAATGGAGACTTCTCCTTTTCTTGTAAATCTTCTTCTATCATAGGACGAAATATTCATGATGCAAACGTCTTGACAAATATTTTGATAAGACGTAAACTTCATGTTGGTAGGCACAACAAAGGCAGCTCAACGAGCCTCCAAGGTCAAAATGCAGGTTTGAAGAACCGCCTTATTTGTAGTCTCTACTCATTATGCCTGCATAGCCTTAGTATTTTCGGGGCTTGGGCGCATACCTCAAGCCTCTTTTCCTCAACGCCGAGGAGGTGGTGCTATGTAAAAGGTCGATCGACCTCACAGAGACAGCCCAACTCAAAATTGTATCAAAGATCCAGACCAAAACTTCTACTTTGCGATCGCACAACTTCCGTGCTATCGTGCCATTTCTCGAACCATTCCAGATCATGCCCACATCAATTGACAACTTCTACCTAGGCGATGTCGCCTCCAACTTTCACTTTGCAGGCCCGCTGCTAGACTTTGAAGAAGAAATCCAGAATCAATCTCCCTTTCACGATTTAGACTACCTGACAGGCGAAATTAAAAGGGGATTCCTAGACTACGTGCGTCAAGGAATCATGCTGGACGCCATCCGAAAGCTGCGATTGTACAAAGACAAGTTCAAAACTTTTAAAAGTTACTGCGAACAAGCCTTAGGTAGGCAGTATTTTTACTGCACACAGATTATCAAAGCTGCGAGCATTTGCCTGCGCTTAATTAAAGCCGGATTTGAGATTTTGCCTAGCTGCGTTGCTCAAGTTGTTCCTTTGTTCAAACACGCAATCACCGACCAATATGGCGACTGTCGTTTACAGGAAAAGTGGCAAGAAGTTGTCGATGTCATACCCAAAGAAAGGATTACCGCAGTAACTATTGCCGAAACAGTTGACAACAATCCCAACCTCCGGCTCAAACAAATTCGCATTAAAACCGACACCTACGCCCTTTTAACGAAAAAAGCAGCCGCAGCCGGACTGTCAATTTCGGAATTTTTGGCAAGGTTGGTTGGCGAATACAATCCCAGAAATTTAGAGCAGCCAGCGGAACATACTCCCGAACAAGAGGAGATTTTAGACCAATTAGACGCGGAGTTTAAGAAGCCGGCAACGGAACAGACTTCAACTTCTGCTCAAGGAAAAGTTAAGTCTAAAGGTTTTGGAGGTAAAGTTGACCCTAAAGGTGGTAAAAGAGAAGAAGTTAAGGCTAAAAGTTCGGAAGGGAAAGTTAACGCTAAAAGTTCCGAACGTGAAATTAAGTTGAAAAATCAGCAAACTGAAATCCTAGCTAAGAAACGGTCAAATTCATTTGAGGATAAAAATCATGAAATCATCAGCCCAAAATCCGATCATGCGTCAACTGAAACTCATGGAGGTTCAATTGAACGAAATTCAGTGCCAACTAATTAAAGCCACTGTGTTGAATTGGTGGCAAATAGTTTTGCCCGACGGACAGAAAATTGCGATCGAGCACGCGGGTGCCGGACACTGGATTTTTCGGGCTAACGGGCTTGAGAAATCTCATCCTGAAGTGCGGCTAGCTGTATTAAGGGCGATCGCTGAAGGTTGTCGCCGATAAGCTACGGTTAAGGACACGGCACGGTGTCGTGTCCTTACTGGGTGATGGGGTTTGTCATGATTTGGGGATGTTGGGGCGATCGAGATTAGTTGCGATTGCGATCGGAATTTCCCAACTGTGGGGCAAAGTTAAAATTTCCCGCGTTCTGGGCCCAGGGCTGGTGTCAAGGATATATTATGGGGTTTGGGGAGCAATGCCTTAGCAGAGCCTATTCATACATCTAAGTCAAGCAGCATTAGGCTAGCCCTCAATTCGTGACATTTTCTTCCAAGACTATACTCAAAAGACATCTCCAATAATCAATTTGAAATCCTTACTCAACCATAATATCAAATCTGTTAGCTCTGTTAGCATCGAAATTATTCCTATCTCTCTTTTCTTCATCTGCGTTAATCAGCGTCAATCCCTTGTCATCAGTGGCCCGAGAAATTATCTTTTTTTCACCGCAGATGAGGGCAGATAAACACAGATTAACGCAAATGAATGAGATAAATTCCGCTTGCACCATCCATCGGTGATTGTTGACTGTTAACTGGATTTGACCATTCCGATGCAACCGGAATTTATCTCATTGAGTTTTTCGACTAACAGTCAACAGTCAACAGTCAACAGTCAACAGTCAACAGTCAACAGTCAACAATTCCGGAGGAGTGCAACCGGAATGAATATTACTCGATTTGATGAAGCAATTTCTCAATTGTCTCCACTAACGTTTCAGGCTCAACAGGCTTGGGAAGATGCCTTTGAAATCCGGCTGCTAGTGCTTGCTGTTTATTTGTCTCACCTGCATAGGCTGTCAGAGCGATCGCGGGAATCTGCCCTCCCTCATCTGTGGATAGTTGTCTGATTTGACGAATCAACTCATAGCCATCGATTTGTGGCATCCCAATATCAGCAATCAAAACATCTGGCTTAAATTTAGTGAGTTGTTGTAGCGCCTCTGTTGCTGAAGATACATAGATCACCGTGGCTCCCGCTTGCTCCAAGATACATTGAACTAATTCTAAATTGTCTACTTCGTCATCAACTGCCAGGATACATAATCTAGCCAAGGGTGAAGTGTGAGCATTGAGTGATAGATTGTCCTTGCCATCACTGTTTGCATCATTGCTTCTGGCTAATAAGGGAAGTGTGACAGTAAATGTTGCTCCCTGTCCTTCTCCAAAACTTTCGGCTTTGACAGTTCCACCATGTAGCTCAACGACGTGACGCACGATCGCTAATCCCAGCCCTAACCCACCAAATGTTCTCGTAATACTGCTATCGGCTTGCCGAAATGTGTCAAAGACATAGGGAATAAATTCTGGCTTAATCCCTTTCCCTGTATCCCTAACTTGAATTTGTGCACAGGAATCAATCGTTTTTAGCTCAACTTCAACTCTACCTCCAGTTGGGGTGAACTTAATGGCATTGGTGAGCAAATTCCAGACAACCTGTTGCAATCTGGTAGCATCTCCTAACACATCATTTACATTTGGTTCTAGCTGAGTTTGAATTTGAATGTTCTTCGCTTCGGCAGCTAAACTAACTGTTTCGATCGCAGCTTTAAGAGTTGTTTTCAAATTAAGAGGAGTAGAGTTCAAACTCAGTTTTCCTTGCAGAATGCGAGAAATATCCAGCAAATCCTCAATCAGTTGAACTTGCAACTGGGTATTGCGCTCAATCGTTTCGAGAGCTACCGCCGTCTTGCCAGAATTCAGAGTTCCCCTTCGCAGCAGTCGAGTCCAACCCAGAATCGGATTCAACGGAGTTCGCAATTCGTGCGACAAGACAGCTAAGAACTCATCTTTAATTCGGTTAGCTGCTTCTGCTTGTGTCCGTGCTTGCGATTCAGACTCGTAGAGCCGTGCTCGGTCGATCGACTGCGCTGACTGCTGTGCCAGCGCCAAAACGAAAGCGCGATCACTCTCACAAAGCTGGGGAACTGTGGAAAAACTGAGCGATAGCCCACCAACGGCTTGTCCTTCAATCAACAATGGCACTGAAATCCAGGCTTCTGAACCAACCTTGGCATAAGCTTGGGCTAAATCAGGATAACGGGCAATGCGGTTTTCGATGGTTTCTACCCAAACAGGTTGCCCACTTCGCACGGCTTCTGCCAGAGGATAGGGTGCATGAATCGAAAAACTGCGCTGAAATTCTCCTACGTGCTCATAGCCGATCGCTTGAATAATCTCCAGTTCGCTTGCATCCTGGTTTAATACCGCAACCAAACCACAACTTGCTCCCAGTGCGGACATTCCCTGTTCAATAATCACCTGAGCCACTTGAGCCGAGGTTAGCGATTCAGACAAAGCTGTCATCACCGCCAGCAGTCGAGCCGTCCGGTTAGCAGCGAGTTCGGCGGCTAATTTCGCTTGTTGTGTTTCATTATAGAGACGGGCGTTATCAATGGCGATCGCTGCTCGCTGAGCCAAATCTTCAGCCAAGGGAATGTCTTCCAGGCGATAGCGGCGATCGGATTCAGTAAACACAAAGGTAATGCTACCCAACACGCGCCCGCGTGCCTGTAGCGGTGCAATGATGCAGGACTTTAACCCAACTCCTCGTAAGATTTCCAGGTATTCAGCATTTGACACTGCTGCAACTAACTGTTCATCTGTAATCTCAATCCCTATTTCAACCTGTCCTGTTTGCATGACTTTAGCAATGCCATACCCATCATCGAGATGTCTGGGAAAGCGTTGAGCCAACTCCCAGCCCAACTTCACTTTTTCGGGATCTGAATGAGCAACTGCAACCCGATCGATTGTACGATCGTCATTCAGGAGATCGACACTACACCAATCTGCAAAATAAGGAACTGCCAGCTTTGCAACGCTTTGGAGAGTTTGTTCATACTCTAGTGAAGAGGAAAGGACAGCACTCACTTGGGCTAAAAATGCTGATTTTTGTTGAGAACTCTCTGCTACAGCACGGGCTGCCTGTTCTCGAACAAGCTGTACTCGTTCGTCTTCGGTTTGCTTGCGTTCAGTAATGTCGCTGAAAGCAGCAATGATATTGATAATTTGTCCCTCTGCGTCAAACAAAGGGGAAGCATTGATTGAGAGAATGCTGCGAGTTCCATCGGCATGACTAATGCCATGTTCAATACCATAAACAGGCTCACCTTTTTGCATCACCCTCGCAAACGGCAGTTCCTCTTCTGGGAAAGGATGACCCTCCACGGTTGTAATCAACCAGGATGGATCGTTGTAGCCTCGCTCCACAATGTCGCTGCGAGTCAATCTTAAAATCCTCTCTGCTGCCCTATTTGCGGCGATAATCTGTCCGGTAGAATCTAGAATAGTGATGCCATCAGGAATAGTTTGGAAGATGCTGGATAATTGCGCTTCACCCTCACGCAGAGCTGTTTCTGCCTGCTGGCGCTGTGTAATGTCGTGCATCACGACAACTGCACCCTGTTTTTCGCCGTTTGCGGCAATAATTGCCTGTCCAGTTGCTAACAGCATTCGCGCAGTTCCCTGCTGCGGAACAATCATCATTTCCACATCACGAACGTTCTGTCCTTGCAATGCCTGAAACAGGGGAATATCCTCTGTATTCATGCGTGTTTTGCCGTCGGGCAAATACAAGTTATAATACTGGGCCCATTGCTCCGGTGGAACTGGCTGCTGAGGTACTCCATGAAAATCTTTAGCTGCTTGGTTAAATACCGTCAATATGCCCTCGGCATCGCAAGCTACAATGCCAGCTTGAACGTTGTTTAGAATTGCCTTCAAAAAGTCCTGTTTTTTCTGAAGAGTGGCTTCCACCTGCTGGCACTTGGCGATTTCGGCTTTCAATTGTCGATCGCGTGACGATGTTTCTGTGGTTTCTTGGAAGTAAATAAGTAAGCTATCTTCACTCTTGATGAGGCGAATTCTCAACCACTTGTTGAGTGAGGGGTAGTGTTCTTCAAACTCGCTCGCCGTTTGCGTTGCGATCGCTTGATGACAATACTTACATAGCTCAGAGGTAAGATCGACCGAAAATACTGTCCTTATATTTTTGCCGATTAGGTGTTGCCGCTTCCTGTTTAAAAGCTGCTCTGCTTTATGGTTGACATAGGTGCAGTGCCACTCTGAATTAATAGAAATGAAGGCTTCAGCCATGTGATCTACGATCGCCGCAAATCGTGCTTCGAGTGCTTGGCAGTCCGTACATAGCTCTTGAGGAAAATTTACAGTAAGCTCTTCTCGATGATTCAAGGAGTTTGTACGTTCTACATTCATTGCGGTTCGTCCTGCCTATTTACCTATTATGCCAGCTATTGTTAGGGAATCAAGATATAATATGCCCAAAACCTAAGTCATTCAGTGTTTAAGCACACGGGCGATCGCCACTCATGGGAGAGTACCGCTAAAAATTCGTCTTTAATCTGGTTAGCAGCTTCTGCTTGGGCCAGTGCAAGGCGATCGGGTTCTCAGAGTAGTTATCTTTCTTGTTCTGCTTGCTTGCGCTTTGTTCACGGATGGGCATGGTGCCTACGAGAATCAAGCTAGCGTTACTTTAACAGCGAACTCATGCAAACTACGCAACTACTCAGCAACAGCCCCGACGCAACGTGGGGACTGTACTAAATCTCTGGCTTAGACATATTCTGTCATTCCTAATTGAGAATGCCAAATCTACCAGTTTGGTTATAGAAACAACCAAACCCTCTTTGTGGGCGGGTTTTAGCTATCGACAGCAATGGACTAGAACCGCTATTCTCCATAAATCAAGATTAGGGATACATCACTGCTGTGTCCTAATTTGTACCGAAACATTACCACCGCGTTCTTAAATTCGATCGCGACTTGTACCTAAACAGCATTGCCGTGTCGTTAAATTCGATCGGGCTACACACCGCGAAAACCAATTTTCCCGTAAAATCAAAACAGTCTACCCGCAACCAAAGCGCTACCTGTGGCAAAGTCAACTGAACCCAGCAATCCAGAGAGTCCGAGCCAACTTGCCCGCACGCCTCTGTACGACCTATCATTAGAACTCAAAGGCCGAATGGTGCCCTTTTCCGGGTGGGAGATGGCAGTACAGTACGCAGGCATTAGCAGCGAACACCAAGCAGTACGCCAGCAAGCAGGAATGTTCGACATTTCCCACATGGGAAAATTCTGTTTGACAGGGAAACAACTAATAGAAAAATTTCAACCCTTAGTACCCTCAGACTTGAGCCGCTTGCAACCCGGTCAAGCTCAATATACAGTCTTGCTAGATGCCAAAGGCTGCATCTTAGACGACATTATTTTCTACTGCCAAGAACCAGATGCTATCACTAGCGAAGAACGTGCAGTAATCATTGTCAATGCCGCCACTCGCATCGCAGACAAATCATGGATCACCACTCACTTAGAATTGAGCGAACTTTGTTTTACAGACATTTCCGAAGATAAAGTTTTAATCGCCATTCAAGGGCCAGAAGCTGTTAACTATCTCCAGCCTTTTGTCGAAGACAACCTCGCACCACTTAAGGCATTCGGCCACTTAGAAACAAATTTGTTGGGACAGCCAAGTTTTATCGCCAGAACTGGTTACACCGGTGAAGATGGGTTTGAAATCATGGTGGATGCCGAAGTAGGAAAAGAACTGTGGCAAAAATTGTTAGCTGCTGGCGTTGTTCCCTGCGGTTTGGGGGCGAGAGATACCTTGCGTTTAGAAGCAGCAATGGCTCTTTACGGTCAAGATATCGACGACAATATCACGCCTTTAGAGGCTGGATTGGGTTGGGTAGTTCACCTCGACACCAAAGGCGATTTTATTGGGCGCGAGGTTTTGGAACAGCAGAAAGCGAGTGGAGTATCAAAGAGGTTGGTAGGTTTAGAAATGCAGGGGCGGCACATTGCACGCCACGGCTATCCGGTAATATTTGAAGGCGAAATAGTAGGAGAAGTTACTAGCGGTACATTATCGCCTACATTGAATCGGCCAGTAGCCCTCGCATTTGTTCCCGCAAAATTAGCGAAAATCGGTCAGGAATTAGAAATAGAGATTCGCGGTAAAAACTATCCAGCTAGTGTGGTGAAAAAACCATTTTATCGATCGCCAAACCGCCCGATTTAAATTAAGTAGGCAAGCCTTAATTCAGGGGCTGACTAGGAGCAACGACAGAAAAAAAAGTGAAGTGTATGTGTTGTTGTGGGACGGGCTTCTAGCCCGTTGCTCATATTGGTCGAGAAGATTCATCTACTAGCTTAGCAAATTGTCGCAAAGTTGCAGCATAGCGATCGCCCGCCACATCCATCAAATCATTATGACCGGCCCCATCAACCCAAAAATTCAATTTCGGCTGCTTCGCCGCTGCAAACAACTGCTCTCCATGCCAAAAATGCACCACATCATCAGCCTTACCATGAATCACCAAAACAGGCGATCGAACTTTGCCAATCTTATCAATATTCACAAACTTGTCAAAGGGTAAAATAGGAATCCGCGTTAACACCCGAAAAGCCGAAACAAAGGAACTTTCAACCACCAAAGCGCCGACTTTTTCCCGGGAAGCCAAATCAATTGCCGGCCCACCCCCCACAGAACGCCCGTAAAGAATAATTTGGTTTGCAGGTACTCCCAACTGTTGCGTTAAATAATTGTAAACAGCATCAATATCACGATAAGTATTATACTCAGAAGGATTTCCCTGACTCGTCCCGTAACCTTGATAATCATAGCCAAACACAGCAAACCCGCTATCGCGAATCTCTCTGAGTAGCCACAAAATGCCGTCCAAGTCTTCCGCATTTCCGTGACTGTAAAGTATGGTATATTTAGCTTGCGGGTTAGGAAAATGAACAGCAGAAATTTTCACGCCATTAGCTGAGCTAACTTTGATAAATTCCCTGCTATCACTCTGGCTAGATGGCGGAGGTTGAAAAATTAGCCGTTCTGAAAAAAAGAAACCGTAAAAACACAGAAATGCGTAAATAAAAATTAGAGATTTCATAAGTCGTTTGACAGAAAATTCTCCGAAAAGCAAGCGTTTAATATTTTTTCTGTTCCACTTAGCCATCACTAAAGGCTCATAGTTGAATAAGATTTAACTAATACTTTTTTATTGCGAGAAAAGACATGGCACTAACATACCCGGATGACTTGAAATACCTAGACACCCACGAATACATCCGACTCGAAGGCGAAATTGCCACAATCGGCATTAGTGCCTTTGCAGTTGACCAACTCGGCGATATCGTGTTTCTAGATTTGCCCGAAGTCGGTGCAGGGTTGGAAAAAGGCGAAGCTTTCGGTACAGTCGAGTCAGTGAAAGCCGTTGAAGACTTGAAAGCACCAGTTACCGGTACAGTAGTAGAACGCAATGATGACATTATAGAGTCTCCCGAAAATTTGGCGGAAGACCCATATGGCGCTGGGTGGCTGCTGAAAGTGCGCGTTGACAATCTCAGCGAAGCCGATGATGCTTTACCCGCCCAGAAGTATCGCCAAATGGTGGAAGGCGAGTAGTTATGAGTTTTGGGTTTGGAGTTGGAATTCGGGGTTAGGACTCGTTGATTCCTCCACCATCCGCCAGGGGTTGAAACCCCTGGCTAATAGCACAAGTCGTCTAAAGACGATTGAAATACTAACCAGTTGCGCGGGGATTTGCGATAAGTGCGCCTTAATCTACAGTCGGCGACCGACGACTTTAGCTATGAGACAGGGGTTTCAACCCCTGTCGGACTGTCGGACTTTGATAGACGCAGAAAATCTTCCTTGTTTTCTTAGCAAAATGTTACAAACAAAGAAGAAAAGTCAATTCAGGAGAATCCGCCTTGGTACTCTACAGCCCTCAACTTGAACCCAACCAGCAGCAAAACCTTTCATCCATTGATGGTTTTGCGGGCCGGCACATTGGCCCGACACCCAGCGAAATCCAGCAAATGCTGGAGGTTTTGGGCCTTTCCAGTCTCGATGACTTGATTGACAAAACGGTTCCTGCGGGGATTCGCATTTCTGCACCCCTACAACTTCCCGCAGCGCAAAGCGAGTACAGCGCTTTGGAAGAATTGAAAGAAATTGCTACAAAAAATCAGGTATTTCGATCGTACATCGGCACTGGATATCACGATTGCATCACACCCCCGGTCATTCAGCGGAATATCCTAGAAAATCCCGGCTGGTATACAGCTTACACTCCCTACCAAGCCGAAATTGCTCAAGGACGATTGGAAGCTTTACTGAATTTCCAAACCATGATAATTGACCTCACGGGTTTGGAAATTGCCAACGCTTCTTTGCTAGATGAAGGGACTGCGGCGGCGGAAGCGATGGCGGTGAGTTACGGCGCCAGCAAAAAGGGGGCAAAAGTGTTTTTTGTTTCCCAAGATTGCCACCCTCAAACTATTGAAGTGGTGCAAACTCGCGCTAACCCGCTGGGAATTGAGGTAATTGTCGGCGACCATCAAAGCTTTGAGTTCGATCGTACAATCTTCGGCGCTCTCCTGCAATACCCCGCTACAGACGGCGCAATTTACGACTATAGCGATTTTATTCGATCGGCACACGAAGTCGGCGCATTAGTCACAGTAGCCGCCGACATTTTGAGCCTTTGCTTGCTCACACCCCCCGGCGAATTCGGCGCGGATATAGCCGTAGGAAGCACTCAGCGCTTCGGAGTGCCGATGGGATTCGGAGGACCCCACGCCGCCTACTTCGCCACGCGAGAAGAGTTTAAACGGCAAGTTCCGGGGAGAATCGTCGGCGTTTCTAAAGATGCCAACGGCAAATCTGCTTTACGTTTGGCCTTGCAAACTCGCGAACAACACATCCGCCGCGAAAAAGCAACCAGCAATATTTGTACTGCTCAAGTTTTGCTGGCAGTGATGGCGAGTATGTATGCTGTTTATCACGGCCCGTCTGGACTGAAAGACATTGCGGAGAAAGTATGGACTTTAACAGCACTTTTGGCATCGGGTTTAAGAAGTTTCGGATACAAAATTGGTTCTCAACCTTTCTTCGATACTTTGCGGGTAGAATTGGGAGACAAACCGCTGTCAGAACTTCTAGAAGCTGTTAAAGTTCGCAAAATTAATCTCCGAGTTTTCGATGATTCGACAGTGGGAATCACTTTAGATGAAACTGTCACCGTTGAAGATGTACAAGAGTTGTGGAAAATATTTTCACAGGATAAGGATTATATCAGGGCAGACGGGCAGAATGCTCTTAACATTCCGCTGGATGCCGACGCATTGAATTCATATTTGACCTTACCAGATTTTTGCGATCGCACCAGCAGCTATCTCGCCCATCCAGTTTTTAACAGCTACCATTCAGAAACTGAACTTTTGCGCTATTTGCACCGTTTAGAAGCCAAGGACTTATCGCTAAATACATCGATGATTCCCTTGGGTTCTTGCACCATGAAATTGAATGCAACAGCAGAGATGATGCCGGTGACTTGGGCGGAATTTGGCAAGATACATCCTTTTGCACCCCGCGATCAAACTCGCGGCTATCAAAAGATGTTCGTGCAACTAGAACAGTGGCTGGCAGAAATCACAGGTTTTGCGGGAATTTCTTTGCAGCCAAACGCCGGTTCCCAAGGCGAATACGCGGGCTTGTTAGTTATTCGCCAGTACCACGAACACCGAGGCGAATCTCACCGAAATATCTGTTTGATTCCCCAGTCAGCCCACGGTACAAATCCGGCTAGCGCGGTGATGGCGGGGATGAAAGTAGTTGCTGTCGAGTGCGATTTTCAGGGTAATATTGATGTTGCCGATTTACATAAAAAAGCCGAGAAACACAAAAATGAACTGGCGGCTTTGATGGTGACATATCCATCTACGCACGGCGTTTTTGAGGAAGAAATTAAAGACATTTGCGAGATTGTCCACAACTGTGGCGGACAAGTTTATATGGACGGCGCAAATATGAATGCTCAAGTTGGTGTGTGCCGCCCTGGTGATTTTGGTGCTGATGTTTGTCACTTAAATTTGCACAAAACTTTCTGTATTCCCCACGGTGGTGGCGGACCGGGAATGGGCCCGATTGGGGTAATGTCTCATTTAGTAGAATTTTTGCCCAGTCATTCTATTCTTAACAGTCAACAGTCAACAGCGAACAGTCAACAGTCAACAGTCAACAGTCAACAAACATCAGTTGGTGCTGTTTCCGCCGCGCCTTGGGGAAGTGCTAGCATTTTGCCTATTTCTTGGATGTACATTCGGATGATGGGAGGAGTGGGTTTAACTGAAGCGACAAAAGTAGCAATTCTTAATGCTAATTACATGGCAAAACGCTTAGAATCTTATTATCCGGTTTTGTACAAAGGGAAAGCGGGTTTGGTGGCGCATGAGTGCATTCTGGATTTGCGATCGCTCAAAAAGTCTGCAGCTATTGAAGTCGAAGATATCGCTAAACGGTTGATGGATTACGGCTATCACGCGCCGACGGTTTCTTGGCCGGTTGCTGGTACGGTAATGGTGGAACCGACGGAAAGCGAATCAAAGCAGGAATTAGACCGTTTTTGCGATGCGATGATTGCAATTCGAGCGGAAATTGCGGAGATTGAAAAAGGCAATGTTGACGCGCAAAATAACGTCTTAAAAAATGCGCCACATACCGCAGAATCTCTGATGGTTGATGAGTGGAATCGTCCTTATACTCGCGCGCAAGCGGCTTATCCGGCACCTTGGACTCGCGAACATAAGTTTTGGCCGGCGGTGGGTCGGATAGATAATGCGTTTGGCGATCGTAATTTTGTCTGTTCTTGTTTGCCTATGGAGGCTTACAATTAAGATTGTAATCCATTTAAATCTCGTTTATATCTGAGTCTAGATCCCCCTAAATCCCCCTTAAGAAGCTATGCCTTACTCACATCTTTCTTAACAAAGGTGCTCCGGCTTCAGCCGGAGCCGTCCGGGCGCTGGCTGCCTTGGA
>NZ_JAUBPR010000263.1:0-1995 GCF_036700845.1 Microcoleus sp. S13_C5 | reverse complement strand
CTACCGGAACTGGTCTAAACTAACTATGTTATTCTACCACAAATATAGTCTGTCTACTTACGCCGAGCTGTACTAGTCTGAATATCTAACTGGATGCCATATTTCCGCAATGTGTCAAGTCGCAACCCTAAGTAAAAACGGCTCTTAAACCTCTACTAATTGTGGCTGGAGTAACGGATACATGAGTCTCGTCCTCAAACACGTGTGTTATCAGTTCCAGATTCTGATATTGCCTCTCTTGCATTATCCCAGCCATCTCCTGGAAACCCGCCACCATGCGATCGCTTTCACAAGAACCTACTGACATGAACACCTTTGCTGATAAACGGGTGTTGTTAGCCGCAAAATCCTTTTCATAGTTGAGAATCGCTGATTCGTCCCACCATACCGTCGGGCTGCCAATGATATAGCGCCGGAAAGTATGAGGTTGGTGGAATAACGCATAAAGTGCGAACAAACCACCAAATGAACTACCGCAGATAGCGCTATCTTCAGGAATAGTTCTGTAAGTTGTATTGATAAAAGGCATTAGTTCTTTGCCAACAAATTCGAGAAAATTGGCTGCTCCACCTGAACCAACATATTCGGGAGCATCAGGTTGTACAGCTTTTAAAGTTTCTTGGTACCATGTATCAACCGTGGTGATGGTATAGTCTCGCGTCCTGAAAGCTGCTGCCTCTGTAAAACTGTCGATCGGATAGCCAATACCGACAATGATAATTTCCGGTATTTCCTTAAGCATTGCCAGAAAGCGAGCTGTTTCTGTAACTGTTCCAAAAACTGCATTAGCATCTAGCACGTAGAGGACAGGATAGGCTTTGTCAGAATTAGCGTATGCGTGTCCAAGAGCAACAAAGATTCGGAATTCTTGCTCCACATTTGATGACCGTAGTGAGTGTATCTCTGTATCAGGAATTGTGACCTGCGGACGTTGTGTTGACATATCTTTTATTGAAAATCCCGCGCAGTGTCAATCGCTGTGAGGCTACGGACTGCCCTTTTAACCTTCAATCGCTTTCCATCCCGTGTCTAAAGCTAGGGCCCACAAATCTCGTTGATGGTGAATGTCCGCGAGTAGGAAATTAAAAAATTGGGTTCAGCGCGTCCCCGTACCGTCACTTTTGGGGTTCCCGTTCGGGTCTGGTTCGTATTGTTTGGGGTAATTTGGAGACCTAGAGGTTTGTGCAAGTGTCCAAACTCTCGGGGTCAATGCCGTCGGGATCTCGCCCGTGCTACGGGCTTTTGTGAAATTGCTAGTTGAGTTGCTGGCAAGTCGAGCCGCATTTGCGGTGCCGACTGTATTCACTTGCAGGCAGGCAGCCAGGGTTGCCGTTGTTGTGAGCTGAATCAAAGTACGCATAGTATTCACAGCCTTATTCAAATCACCGCAATAGATCCACGTCTGTACCACCTATTATATCTATCAATTTCCGTATTTCCACTGAGATCTTTACATTTACTTTAATTAACTTTCATAAGTTTACATAAAGTTTTTTACATTAAGGCTTTTGGCGATTTAAATTTGGTTTCAGGTTGTGATTTATTTTAATATTTTGTAACATTTAGATGAGACGGCAAGTTTATCTCATAAGTTTTATCTTTGGCTAAACCTATCTAATGACAGATGACAGATGACAGATGAGAGGATTTTAAATTATAGGGTTTGAGATTTTATATTTCACTACTTTGGACATTTTTTTGAACTGTTTCAAAAAGCTTAGATGGCTTACAGTTTAAGGATCGAGCTATTTTTTTAAGTTAGCTGCACAGGGGACGCCTGAAATAATATCTCTCTCACGGCACAATTAGGGTTTGAGGTCTAAAAATTGCTCAAAATTTGTCTGAAGTAATTGAGATTTTAGATAAAAAATTGAATAATTACAGGTTCTTCGTTACTTACTATGCTAAATCAATAGTTAAATCGGCTCTCCTGAGTTTATGGTGTAAAATAGATCAACCAATACAGTTATAGTGATGAGCTTTCATTTAGACTAT
>NZ_JAUBPR010000118.1:2885-19740 GCF_036700845.1 Microcoleus sp. S13_C5 | reverse complement strand
TATTCGATTGATTTTAGGCAAAAAATCCTTGATACTTATCATACTGAACCGATTTCACAAAAAGCAATAGCTAAGCGCTTTTCTGTAGCCTTGAGCTTTGTACAAAAATTACTTAAACAATATCGTGAAACAAAAAACATTACTCCGCGAACTGACCGATGTGGAGTCAAAGGCAAACTGAATGCAGAGCAACTACTCATATTGGCCCAATTGATTGAAGTAAACAATGATGCAACTCTTGAAGAACTTCGTTATTTACTTTATGATAAAATTGGATTTTCCGTTAGTAGAGCAACAATAGCAAGAATGATAAAACTCTTAGATATTACTGTTAAAAAAAACTCTGTTCCCTTCAGGCAAAGGCACCGACCGAGTTCAACTGCTAAGGTGTGAGTTCTGGGAAAAAATTAAAGAGATTAGTTTTAAAGACTTAATATTCATTGACGAATCGGGAGTTAATTTGGCAATGGTTAGGTTATATGCCAGAGCTTTAAAAGGTCAAAGAGCCCAGGGGCCAAAACCAACTAAACGTGGCAAAAATGTCTCAATAATTGGAGCAATGTCAGTCAAGGAAATTTTGACATCGGTTAATCTAATAGGCGGAACTGATGCAATTACATTTGAAGCTTTTATTATCAGAAAACTTGTGCCAAAACTATGGAAAGGTGCTTGTGTAGTCATGGATAATTGTCCCATTCACTTGGGAGAAGAAGTGAAAAAAGCGATCAAAAAAACCGGGGCAAAATTAATATACTTATCTCCTTATTCACCAGATTTTTCACTCCTTGAGAATCTCTGGTCAAAGCTTAAAATTATTCTCCGTTCTATCAAGACTACTAATTATCAAGAATTAGCCAAAGCCATAGAGTGGGCGTTCAGTCAAGTTACATCATCAAATATTTTTAACTGGTTTACACACTGCTGTTATTGTACCTCATCTTTCTGAGAAAGGCTATAGGTTAAACTCCACTCATGTTTTTTGAGGAAAAAGTTTTATTATAATGTAAGCGTGCTCAGCAAACTTTTTTTTAGGGAGCAATCTAATGATTAGAACAAGAATAACTCAAAGATATCAACGGCACGTGTTGACTTGTAGTTGGGTGGTTTCTTTAGGTTTTTTACTATTCTCACCTGCTGCTACAGGACAGCAAATTACTCCGGCTCCCGATGGCACAGGAACTGCTGTTAATGGCTCAGGCAATCAATTTAACATCAACGGGGGACAGCTCTCAAAAGACGGCACTAATCTCTTTCATAGCTTTCAGCAGTTTGGACTCAAAGACGGTCAAATTGTTAACTTTATTTCTGATCCGAATATCCGCAATATTTTAGGGCGAGTTGTGGGTGGCGATGCTTCTTATATTAACGGTTTAATTCAAGTAATAGGCGGTAATTCTAACTTATTTTTGATGAATCCGGCGGGGATTGTTTTTGGTTGCAACGCTCAACTGAACGTGCCTGGTTCATTCTTGGCAACGACAGCAACCGGAATCGGATTTGGCAACAATTGGTTTCAGGCAGTTGGCGTTAATGAATACGCTATGCTGATAGGAACGCCAAGCACTTTAAATTTTGGTACAGCTCAGCCAGGGGCGATCGCAAATTTCGCTCAACTGAGCGTACCTAACGGGCAAACGCTAGCTTTAATAGGCGGAACAGTTTTCAGCCCCGGTACTTTGTCAGCACCGTCCGGGCAAATTGCGATCGCATCGGTGCCCGGAGAAAACTTAGTCCGCATTTCTCAAGCAGGCCATCTGCTGAGTTTAGAAATTTCCCCCTCTTCTAATCTAAATTCTGCTTCTGTGCCGTTGAGTCCCCTCACCCTGTCCCAACTGCTGACAGGAGGTAGCACCAACGCTACAGGCGTTACAGTTAACAGCGACGGAAGCATACAGCTAACGAATTCAGACTTGCGAGTAGAATCTGGCGATGTGGCCATCGGCGACACTCCGGCCACAGGTGCGAACCAAAATTTAGCAGTGTCTGCTCAAACGGCTACAGTGTCAGCCGCGCGTAACCTGACCCTAGCAAACAGGCAACTACAAACAACCGGTGACTTGAAATTGCAAGCGGGGGAAGCTGTCCGCATTCGCGACAGCGCGGCTAACTCTTTTGTTACTGATGTGGGTGGAAACCTAACCGTGCAGGGCGATCGCCAAATAGACATCCAGGCGCGCAATCACTCCCAAAGCTTACTGAGCGCTGGCGGCCGCATCACACTTACCAGTAACGGTACTGTATCCGGTGATGCCCTCTTCAGAGCTGGCAGCGATTTCTCAATTGCCACACTTCAAGGTAGCCCCGGCAACTTGGCAAGTTCAGGCGGTTCTACGATCGTCTCAGGCGGAAACGTCACTTTTGGTAATTACACAGGCGCTTCTCTGGGAGTGCAAGCCGAAGGCACGATCGCATCCGGTGATATCGCTATCAGTTCCGCATCTAGCGATCGACCGCAGTTAGTTTTTACGGCTGGCAACGTACCCACTCCCCTCACGGAAAACAGCACTCTAGCACCCGCGAGTTCTTCACCTGCCAGCATTAAAGTTGGCAATATCGCGATCGCAGGTTCAGTTTTTTTAGGCGCTGCAAACAGCATTCAAGCAGCATCGATTACTTCAAATGGCGGAGATCTGGCGCTGGTTGCGTCCGGGGACATCGCAGCGGAAAACCTGAATACTTCAACTTTAACGGGCAATGCCGGCAATATTACCCTCTACAGCACGGGTGGAAACATCAATACAAGAGCCAGCACCTTGAACGCTTCCTCGATAGCCGGTAACGGTGGGTCAATTTTCCTATATGGGACAAACGCGATCGCCACCGGTGGAATTACAACCTCTAGCTTCCTGGGAAACGGAGGCAACGTCACCCTTTATGGAGAAGGCAACATCAGTGCCGGCAACATCCACACCAGCGGAATCAAGGCAGGCGAGATCAGCTTGCTTAGCAATCGAGGTGCGATCGACACCGGCGCGAGCACTCTGAACGCGCTCGCTAGCAGCGGAGGTGGTAACATCTCTCTCAACGCTTACGGCAATATAGCAACGGGAAATATTGTCTCTAGCGGTGGCAACATTACCCTCATCAGTCCAGCAGGTGCGATCGGCGTCGGCGAGCTCAACTCTGGCAGCGGCAATGCAGGTGGCGATGTCGGGCTTTTGGCATTTGGTAGCATTGCAGCCGGTAACATTGCCTCAAACGGTGGCAGTATCAGCCTCAATAGTCTCAGCGAGAACAACAGCAGCATCAGCGCAAGGAATTTTGATTCGAGTTCTAACAGAGGTGTGGGAGGCGCGATCGAACTCAAAGCTGGTGGGGGTGATACTGGGGGTGACATTGTGACTGGTAATATAACCTCCGGTGGCGGTCGCATTTATGTGTTGAGCGAAGCCGGCGGCTTTAAGGCCGGGAATAGTACCCTAAATTCCAGCTATAGCGGTGGAGTTGGAGGTGAGATCGAAGTAAATGCAGGGCCTGTAACTCTTGGAAATGTCATTTCTGGAGGTGGCTCGATTAACTTATTTATCCCAGGCGACCTCAACGTCAGTGGGGCAATAAATTCTCGTTCCAGCACAGATAAAGGTGGCGCAATCCAGATAGATGGAGTCAATGTTAGCGTCAGAGATATTCTTTCCGGCGATAGCGAAATTGATTTTCTCAACGATGCACAAGGGGGAATTACGCTTAATATTGGTTCTTTAAATTCTACATCTCCCTTGGGGAGAGGTGGCGATATCAAGGTTAGGGCGGGTCGTTTAACTACTCTAGGCAACATAACTTCTGGGGGTAGCGCGATTCTCCTTCAAGGGGAATTAAGTTTTAGTGCCACCGGAGACAGAATAGATTCGAGCACGAGCGCAGGAGTTGGGGGTAATATTGTACTCCGCTCTTACACAGATATCACTGTAGCGGGTTCTATCCTCTCTGGAGGTGGCAACATCAGTTTGCTTAGCTCTGGTGGCAGTATTAATGCCAAAAACAGCTTCCTCACCTCTGTCGCTCCGATGGGTATACCAGATGGAAACATCACTTTGCAAGCTGGGAACGCGATCGCTCCGGGTACTATCCTCAGCTATGAGGGTACGATTCGCCTCGCTACTAGCAGTAATGACCCCAACAGCATTGATACCAGTGGCAGCCGATTAATATCTCTGGCCGATCCTACCCTTGTTTTGGGCAGTCCGCTGCCACCCCTTGGGCGAGTTTTGCTCGGCTTTGGGAGTGGTGGGTCTGCTCCCCTAGTACCGCCAGAACCACCAGCACTCGCAGCACTCGCACCACCTGCGATTCAATTCCCTGCGATCGCACCTCTAGGCTTAGGTGTATCACAACCAGAGAATCCTTCTGGTTCCTCTGGGTTAACTCCCACGCTGCCGCCAGAAATAGGCGTGCTAGAACCATCAGAATTTCCTTCCCCTGGGTTAACTCCCACGCTGCCTGCAGAAAGGGGCGTGCCAGAACCACTACGTCTCCCAACCACCACATCACTCGTACCAACGCTTGCAAACTCAGATGCAATACCAACTGCAGCAGCCACTGTACCTGTCTCAGTGCAAGTCTCTAATACACAGCGAGGAAATCCTAATACCCTTGCTGCTCAACAATTGAGCCAGCTTAATGGGGATCGAAATCGCGAACCGCAAAACTTAGCAAGCCTGACACCGAGTGCCGCTCAATGCTTAACTGAGGAACAATTACTAGGGCAGCAACCAGGATTGCCTCTCCAGACTGCGCCAAAAGACTACAGTAAAGCGATCGCCTGCTACCAGCAGAATTTAGAGCTGGCGAGACTCTCCCGCGATCGCGCTAGGGAAGGCTACGCGCTCAACAATCTAGGCGCGACTTACTACGCGATCGGAGATTATGAAAAAGCAATTTCTTACCACCAGCAGCGCTTAGCACAAGCTGAATCCAGAGCCGATTTATTGGGAAAGGGACAGGCTTTTATTGGTTTGGGAGCTGCTTACGGCGCGATTGGCAATTATAAAAAAGCCATCGAATACTACGAGCAAAGTTTGGAGGTAGCGCATTCCCTAAAATCGGCTGATTTAGAGGCGAGTGTTCTGAGAAATTTGGGATTAGTTTACTATGCCCAAAAAGAGTATACAAGGGCAGTAGAATATCAAGAGCAAAGTTTAGCGATCGCCAAGCAGCAGCGCGATCGCCGAGGCGAAGCTCTTGCTTTGAGTAATTTAGGATTAGTACACTATTCCCTAACCGATTATGTCAAAGCAATTGATGAGCAGAAACAAAGTTTAGCTATCGCCTCAGCGCTGGGCGATCGCTTCGTTCAAGGTCGTGTTCTAGAGAATTTAGGAATTGCTTACTATGCTGTCAAAAATTATCGTCAAGCGATTGAATCTCACCAACAAAGTTTAGCCATTGCCAGAGAAATGAGAGATCGCCACGCTGAAGGCCGGGTACTCACAAATTTAGGTGATGCTTTATATAAAGCAAAACAACCAGCCGAAGCTATCAAAGCTTTAACTTCAGCCATTGAAATCTGGGAGTCTCTGCGGTCAAATTTAGGAAATAACGACCTCAATTTAGTTTCAATTTTTGAGACTCAAGAAACAACTTATAGTACGTTGCAAGAAGTGCTTGCCAACCAAAATCAGCATACTAAAGCGCTAGAAATAACAGAGCGAGGACGGGCGCAAGCTTTTGTTAGATTATTGATAAACCGTTTTTCTTCCCACTCAGCACAGGCTACCCTAAAGTCATCGGAAAGTCAAATAAAACCGCTCAGCATCCAGGAAATTCAGCAAATCGCTCAACAACAAAATTCCACTTTAGTTTCTTACTCGATTATCAAAGAAGTTGTAGAAGCTGATGGTCAAAGAAAGCTGCAAGATTCAGAACTTTATCTCTGGGTAATACAGCCGACCGGAAAAATTGAATTTCGTCGCATCAGTTTGAAAGGTTTGGCTGAGGAAAAAACTTCATTAAAAGCCTTAATTACTGAAGGTCGTTGCTTCATTCCCAGTTGCCTGCGAAACAAGCAGCGATCCCAACCAGCTATAAATCCCACCCCAACCCGACCTATTGTCGAGCAACGATTTTTAAACCCGTCATTGCAAGAGCTTTATCAACTACTGATCGAACCAATTGCTGACCTTCTACCTCAAGATCCAGCGTCGCGAATTACCTTTATTCCTCATGAATCTTTGTTCTTAGTTCCCTTTGCCGCGTTGCAAGATACTTCGGGAAACTACTTGATAGAAAAACATACTATTTTAACAGCACCTTCAATTCAAGTGCTGTCTTTAACAAAGAAACAGCAACAGCTTGCTTCAGGAAAAGGTGCGCTAGTCGTTGGGAATCCTACCATGCCAAGTGTTGCCTTTACGACGAACCAACCTCCTCAACAACTGTCATCACTCCCACACTCTGAAGCCGAAGCGATCGCGATCGCTCAGCTTTTGAATGCTGAACCGCTCACAGGCGACAAAGCGACAAAAGTAGCAGTTTTACAGCAAATAGAGCGATCGCGCATCGTGCATTTAGCAACTCACGGCATCCTGGATGACGTGGAGGGATTGGGGGTACCTGGAGTCATCGCATTTGCCCCAAGCAAGGGTGACAGTGGTTTACTCACTGCTAGCGAAATTTTCAATTTGAGGTTGAATGCCGAACTCGTCGTTTTGAGTGCTTGCAATACGGGTCGCGGTCGTATTACAGGTGATGGCGTCATTGGTTTATCGCGCTCGTTTATTGCAGCAGGCGTTCCGAGTGTTGTAGTTTCTATGTGGTCAGTATCTGACGAATCAACAGCCGAGTTGATGGCGGAATTTTATCGGCAGATGCAGCTAACCCCTGATATTGCCCAAGCGCTGCGGACGGCCATGCTGGTGACATTGGTCAAACATCCTAATCCTGTAGATTGGGCCGCTTTTACCCTCATTGGCGAAGCAGAGAAACGTTAACCCGGAAAAGCTAAGCTGATTTCCTATGGTCCAGAGGTAGTTCTTGCTATGAATGTCTGAAACTTTGGCACAGCAGGAAGTTCAGACTCGTGCAAGACGAAAATTATCACGGTGTGAGAGTCAAAGGGGGAAGGTGAGTTGTAATTGTTCCACCGCTGCATTGGTTTCAATTTTGTGACTTCGATCACTGGTAACACGGACTTGGTTCACCGAATATTTTCAGTATTATCACGGAAAAAAACCAGCACCATCACTTGCTCTTAGGAGAAACCACGAGATGATTAAGGTGTCGAGTTCAAAACAATCCCATGTATCCAGTTAATCTTCTCCCCGGCGCTATCAACGAATTAATTGCCACTGTCACCGATACTCAGCGCGTTACCAAGGCTGACCGCTACGGCATGATGGCCGCTATCCTTGATGAGTCCATCAGTGAAGAAGAACGTGGCTCACTCGATCGTCTGATTCGCTCCCTGGTCAAAGGTAGGATTCAAGTCAGTGATGAACTCTCCATCGTCTCGTAAGCAGATAGCTCGTTGAGAACTCGACACTCTACAACAGCTTTCGATTGGGAAAGTTTAGACCAGTCACTGATATTGCGATCGCCCTCTACAAGGATAGCTTTTTGTATAATGCACTTTTGACATAGACAATTAGCGTTCGCAACTTCATAAACATTATGACGGATACCATCCAGCATCTCATTGAGCCACACATTCAAGATTTGGGTGGATTCCAAGCCCGCCGCTTGCTTCCCTCAGACGTTTTAGCACTGGTAGGCCCGTTCATCTTTTTTGACCATCTGGGCCCTGCGGTGTTTCCACCCGGCCGGGGCGTGGATGTCAGACCGCATCCGCACATCAACTTAGCCACCGTCACCTACCTGTTTGAAGGGGTTTTGCTGCATCGTGATAGTGTCGGCAGCGTTCAAGAAATCCGTCCCGGTGCGGTGAACTGGATGACAGCAGGGCGAGGCATTGTCCACTCCGAACGCACGCCTGACGACGATCGCAGCAAAGAAGCCATCCTGCATGGCATCCAAACCTGGATAGCACTTCCCGATGAATACGAAGAAACCGACCCCTGGTTTCGGCATCATCCGGCTTCTGAGCTACCGGTTTGGGAGGATGCAGGAGTTTCGTTCACCCTAATTGCGGGTGAAGCCTATGGTCGTACTTCGCCAGTTCAAATATTTTCACCCATGATTTACCTGGACGTGCAACTGACTGCTGGAAGAGAATTTACCTTACCGGGCCATTACAGCGAACAGGCGGTTTACAGCGTAACAGAGGGGCTTGTTATCGATGGAGTGCCTTTAGAACAACATCGGTTGGCAGTTCTCACTTCCGGCACTGAAGTAAACATTTCTGCTTCAGGCAAGGCTCGTTGTATTGTGATTGGCGGTGAACCTGTTGGTGAGCGCCATAAATGGTGGAATTTTGTTTCGAGTCGGCACTCGCGCATTGAGCAAGCCAAACTCGATTGGAGAGAGGGACGGTTTGCTCAAGTTCCTCAAGAGACAGAGTTTATTCCGCTGCCAGAAGAGCCACCTTCTCAAGCAGAGCAACCGTTGTGAATAACCGCAGGGATTTAAATTAAAAAACAGTTTTTTGATTCAGAATTCGTCTTTTTTACCTGACGGGGTTGTCACCCCGTCAGATTGGTGGATTGACAGCCGGGACAAATCATAAATTTTTTTACTTGATTAGAGCTTTTGTTTATACCATAAATATGCAACGCTCATTAAGTAGGTGAGAATATTGTAGGAATGATTGATTAATTTGCCCTAGAATTTTAGGATGGTAATTATATGAAGTCTGAGCGAGCGCTCGCAATACCTGAGACTCTGGAGGGTTGACGAATATTTGCATTGGGAATCCGAGTTCCGGGTGAACCCGTCCCTAAAGGATTGGAATGCTTTCGTGACTATCGGCCTATATTCCGCTTCATTTGATCGAGTTCTTCGTCTGCTTCCCAGCGTTGAAACTTTTCTTCTAAAGGGTCTGCGGCCGTAAAACTGCTATAATTTGAACTCTGATTCCAACCCTTTGTATCCCAATTCTGCTCTGTTTTAGTGGTGGTAGTTCGAGTTGCAGCTTCTGCCGCTTTTGCTCGGACTTCTTTTCGCCGTACTTGAATTTGGCGGTACAGTTCTTTTGCTTTTTCAATCCGTTCTTTGCAGCCTTGCATTTGACCCCAGCGCTGATTTCCCTGACGCAGCAAAGTGGCTTGCCGCTCTTGGGCGGCTTGAGCTAAATCGAGCCTTTGAGCAGCTTTAGCTTTGTTGATGCGATCGTTCCAGCGCTGAATTTCTTGAGCGGCGGAGAGAATTTCGGCTTGCAGTTTTTTCTCTTGTTTTTGGATATCGAGAATCAGCCGCAGAGTGTCTTCTTCTTGTTCCTTCAGTTGTTCTTCTATTGCCTGCAATTCCAGATGGGGATTGCTACGCAAAAATTCTTCTAATCTGGTTTCTAGAAAGCGGCTGAAATCATCAAATAAGCCCATTTTTTATAATTCCTCAGTCATTGGTCATTAGTTATTAGTCATTGGTTCTTAGTCACGGGAGATCGATTATTGATCCTGAGTTGTTAGTTATAGCAGAAGAAAGTTCGGCAACGAATGGGGTAACCGATATAACGGATAGAAGCAAGAAGTAATAAGAGCAATGGTTTCAGCAATTAAGAACGTCTTGGCGGTTCCTATATTATAACTGTTTTCACTGCTCGTGATATACAGCCCGATCGCTGCCCATTACTGATTACCGATGACCTAACTGATAACTAATGACTGATGACTAATGACTGATAACTGATTAGAACTTTTGGCCGACAAAAACCGATCGCACATCTCCTCCCTTGCGGATAACGGCTTCTTGATTTTTGATTTCTGCCAGCGTCCAACCGCTAGCGCCGATGCTTTCGCCGACATAAATTCTGCGGGCTACGCCGTCTACTTCAAACAAAGCAGCCGATCGATCGCCCAACTCCAAAATCCCTACCAACGTGTGCGCGGAAGTCGGGGCGCTGCTGACGGCCGGTGCTGATTGCTCGGGCGCGGGCGCAGATTGCTGGGCTGGGGGCGCTGGTGCCGGTTCGGTTTCGCGAGCCAAAATCTTTGGCTGGGGAGACTCCGAGGAAGGGGAAGCGGCGAGGGGAGAGCGAGTACCCGCCGCGGCGATCGCACGACCGGAGGCTGGAGCAGCCGGCGAGGGCGAAACTGCCGCGGTTTGAGGAGCAGCCGGAGCCACAGTCACCTGAGCGGGGGGAGGGATGACTACGACTTGAGGTGCTGGTGCTCCCGGCTGCGCGGCTGCTTGTTCGAGGGCATTAGCAATGCGGTTGACTGCGGTCGAAAGACCTGCGGTTGCCGGCGGCGCGCCGGAAATTGGAATGCTCGGCAGCGTCCCTGGGGTGGGGGCTCCGGGAACTCCTGCAAGTTGGGGGTTAGCTTTGGGTGCTTTTTTTTGTTCGATCGCTTCTAGCGAGCGCTGCACGTATTCCACAAACGGGGTGTCTGGTGCTGTTTTGCCACTTGCTGCTGGTGTCTCTGGTGCGGGGGCAGCGGGCAAGCGCACGAGTCCCGACCTGCTTGCGAGCCACAACCCCATGACTAGCAGCAGCGACCCAAATGCTGCTCCCAGCAGCATTCTGTCGAATGATTGTTTGGACTGCTGTTTTTTGGCTGTTTCTAGGGCGACTTGGCGGGCGATCGCTTCTACGTCTTTTTCGTCCCGCTGCGGCTGGGGGGGTGCCAACGGCGACAAAACTATTTGAGGTACAGAGATCGACTTGAGCGCCACGAATTCAGGCTGCACTGGTTCCGATGGCAGTCCGTCGCTGCCGTCGAATGCTCGATCGACTCCTTCAAACAGTTCGTCCATCAACCGATCGGCGTAGGACTCTACTGCCACTGCTTCGGCTGGCACTGTTTCCACCGTCGCCCTCACGGCGAGCGGCTCTGACGCTGATTCCAAAGACATCTGTTTGGCGATTACTTTTTGAGGCATAGTTTTCTGTTTGCTCCCGCTCCTCGACAACCCTGAGATTCTCAACTTCAGACTTCTACAGGATACTTGTGATGTTGACCAATTCTTGGTTAAGAACAGGTCAATTGTATCTCACCCATCACCATATTTTTAGTCCTCGGCCAACTTACTTTGCCCGATCGACTTTTGTTTTACCTGTTTTGGGTCTTTTCGCGCCTGTTTTCTGCTACCAGTCTTATTTGCTTACCCTGACTTTTACTGCACATTCTACTGCTTTTGTCAACCCCACCCTCCGGGGCTTCGCAGTTTTTGACACACAGCTTTACTTGAGGCTCTCGAAAAAAAGCGGGTTTTTTGCCGCTGTTTCCGCTTGCATTGCTTCTTTGACAAGGATTTCAGACTTTTACTCGTCTTAAGTTTGTTAGTGAGTTTGCTTGACAGTAGTAACAGGTTGCAGATTTTCTCATAACTCATGGCTGCAACAGTGGTAACAACCGCTGTAATTCCCCACAAGCTGCCTGAAGCGATGGCGGCGCATCTTCTGGTAATATCTGAGAATAACATCGATCGGCTAAATTCTCTACATTGGTTTTGCAAGCAGCTTCATTTTTCTCAAATTTTGCATAAGCATCCTCTTCATTCACAGTTTCTCCTTGCAAGTAGTGTATCCAAGTCTCAATATTGCGCTTGGGAACAAAAATCGCGATCGCCTCTTTCGATTGCCTCTTTTCCTGAGCATCTTGAGCGAGGACACTAGCTAACTGATTAAGTCTGGCTTCCAGCGTACCCGTATCTGCATCAATTAACACAACTAATCCAATCGACACCCGGTTTTTATGCTGGCGATAAGCTTTCACTTCCCCCGGATAGTGAGTGCGTACATACTCTTCTCCTGCTTGGCTACCTTTCGGACAAATATTAGCTCTAAATAGACCTGTAAAACCTCGCTTTTTTAGGAAAGAACGCGCAAAAATCTCCTGCTGTCTGTCCTCGCAGAGAATGACAATCTGAACTCTACGCTGGCTCATTCAACCATCCCCGTGCAATCAGTTCAGAAACTTGCAATCCAGAATTGTCAGCTACTTCATTGCTAATTCGTTTGACTCGAACAGCAGCATTGCTTTGACGCTCAAACCAATAGCCAATCGGTGAAGCTAAAAGATAGTTAATTAACTCAGGATGGTGAGAAATTAGTAATGCTTGAAGTTTTCCCTCGCTACAAAGGTCATAAAGCTCAATCAGCCAGGGTTGAATTTCTGGTAATGCTAAAAAGTTTTCCGGTTCATCAATCCACAAGGTATAGTCTTCAGATTTGGTACCGTAAATCAGCGCGTATAAAGCCACTAATGTTTTTTGTCCGTCCGACAATTCTCTGAGACGATATTCAATTGGCTTTCTGTTATCTTTTTCTCCTGAAAACCGCAGTTTTAATACCAAATTATCTTCGCTTACTCGCTCAAACTTAAAATTATTGAATCCATCCAAAACATCTCTTAAAATATTTCCAATCTCAGCAATTTTACCTTGGTCTTCAGATAAGTAGCGATACCAAGAAACAAAATTTTCCATCTTAGGAGTCAAACGCCTTTGTTCTTGGCTACTTTCATCAACCATCAAGCTGGGTACAACTTGCACGATGATAAATCGCGCCATCCGTTCTCTAAACCAAGTTAACTTCGTGTTGTCGTTTCTTGGCATTAATGAAGGCAGAATAGATTGCGACCAGTCAAACTGGTATTTCGGGCCCGGTGAATAATCATCTCGATAGAGTTGAACTTCGCCGAATTCAAATTGTAGTAAAGGCTGGTTATCAAAGAGCAGACTCTCGTACCTAACACGACATTTATCTCCATACTCATCGATTTGTAATTGATATTTGTAGCAGCCGCCATTACCGAGAATTTCTAGCTCGAAACGCTGAATTTGTAAAGTTTGCCAGCGGGTGAAGTCCGCAGGTTTGAAAATTCCTTCAACCTTACTGTCGCCGCTGACCAAGGCTTGGATTTTCTGCAACACCTCAAAAACTGTTGATTTACCCGAGCCGTTAGAACCAAGAAATAGATTAATTGCATCAAGCTCTAGTTCAAAATTTACCAAACAGCGAAAATTGTCAATATATATTCGTTTCAGCATGGGATTTTTTCACTCCTAATTCCTCTAGCTCCTGTCATTATTAACAGGAGCTAAACACAAGACTCAGCCACCCTAAATTAACCCACCCGTTCGGCCAATTCCAACCAGCGCTCAGTCGCCCGATCGATCTCCTGCGTCAACTGAGCCAAACGATCCGATAATTTCTTCATCTCTGCAAACCCGCTCGGAGCATTGTTAGACAAAATCTTTTCAATGTCTTCTTTTTCAGCTTCCATCTTCGGAATTTGACTTTCTAATTGTTCGTATTCCCGCTTCTCATTGAAGGAAACTTTGGTAGTTTTTTGAGTGGAATTTGTGGATTTAGGATTGTTAGATTCAACAGTGCGTGTAAGTTTTTCTTTTTCTTTTTGTCCTTTGATTTCCTTGTCTTCTTCGGCTTTCTTGTAGTCTAAATACACCGAATAATTGCCGGGATACAAGCGCAAATTGCCGCCCGGTTCCAAGGCGAAAACCATGTCGATCGTGCGATCGAGAAAATAGCGATCGTGGGACACCACAATCACGCAGCCGTTAAAATCTTCGAGATAATCCTCCAAAACCGCCAAAGTCTGCACGTCCAGGTCGTTTGTCGGTTCGTCCAAAATCAGCACGTTCGGCGCACTCATCAGCACTTTCAACAGAAATAACCGGCGCTTTTCCCCGCCCGAAAGTTTGTTAATCGGTGCATACTGTTGGTTCGGTGGAAACAGAAACTTTTCCAACATTTGAGAAGCGGTAATGATTTCGCCATCCGCCGTTTGCACCAACTCGGCCACACTTTTCAAGTATTCAATAACTCGCTGGTCTTCGTTCGGTGTCAAATCCTCTGAATGCTGGTCAAAATAACCGATATGAATGGTTGTGCCAATTTCGACAGTACCCGAATCCGGCTGAATGCGTCCGGTGATGATATCCATCAGTGTCGATTTTCCCGCACCGTTGCAGCCAATAATTCCTATCCGGTCTTCGGGAGTGAAATTGTAGGTAAAATCTTTAATTAAAGTGCGATCGCCATAGGCCTTAGAGATATTCAGTAACTCAATCACCTTCTTACCAATCCGGCGGCCTGCTGTGGCAATTTCGACTTTGCCGTTGGCTGTTTTGAACTCCTGGGCTCGCATATCTTTAATGCGATCGATCCGAGCTTTTTGCTTGGTACTGCGCGCCTTCGGCCCGCGTTTGAGCCATTCCAATTCGCGCCGCAATACACCCGCGTGTTTGCGAACTGTGCTGGCGGCGGATTCTTCAGCTAGGGCTTTTTTCTCCAAGTAATAAGCGTAATTGCCAGCATAATTGTAAAGGTCGCCGCGATCGATCTCCAGGATGCGATTGGTAACGCGATCGAGAAAATAGCGATCGTGGGTAATCAGCAGCAAAGCACCGCGATAGCCGTTCAAATAGTTCTGCAACCACTCCACAGACAGCGCATCCAAATGGTTTGTCGGTTCATCCATCAGCAACACATCGGGCTCCGACAACAAAGCGGTTGCTAAGGCAATTCGCTTGCGGTAGCCGCCCGACAAGTCGGCAATTTTCGCATCAAAATCCTCAATCCCCAACTTGGTCAAAATCAATTTCGCCTTGGTTTCTAAGTCCCACGCATCCACCTCATCAATGCGTTCAGACACCGCAGACAGACGCGCCATCAACTTGTCTGTATCGCCTTTGCCGTGGGACAATTGATCGGAAATTTCCTCGTATTCTCGCACTAAAGCCATTTGTTCGCCACTGTCGGCAAATACTTGCTCTAAGACAGTGTGATTTTCGTCTAAATCCGGCTGTTGGGGGAGATAGACAATTGTAGACCCTGGATTGACCCAGCGATCGCCAGAGTCGATCGACTCCATACCCGCAATCATTTTCAGCAGGGTTGATTTGCCGGAACCGTTTGTGCCGATGAGTCCGACTTTATCGCCTTCATCGAGGCTGAAACTGGCATCTGTCAAGAGTTCCTTGATGCCGAAGTCTTTTTTGATCGATCGCAGAGTAAAAATAGTCATCTGTATAGAAAGTCATTTACCTAGCTTAGTTTAACGCTGGTCTTCGCACTCCGCTGCAAATCGCTGGAAAAAGCTGCTGGGATTGATAAATTATGTAAACTTCATCGATAGTTTGTTAAGTTTTTAAGTTAACAATAGTCCGGACTGTTTTTATATAGCCCAATGGCTTATTCTCGCTTGACTTTGAGCCACTGTGGATCATTAAATCAATGTCAGCTCCACCCCTGACGCGGCATTTAATTCGACTTTTTTATGATCCTTGCCCTGTAAAGCTTGTAGCATCGTTCCAAAAACTGTCCGGAATATTGAGTTAAGGTATGACTTATAAATCCAAGTTAATGATTTCTTTTTTGATCAGAGTGCTCGCTCGACCTGTATTGTTTGCTCGAAATTACAAATTCCACTACCAACTCCACTTCTTAGTAAAAAGGAGTCAAGTAAATGACAGCCGGATTGCCCCAACAACGCATCTGTGGCACCATGAGTGTCCACTATCGACTTTTAACCACTGATCTAACCTATGCTAGAAACCGACGGGAAATTGAGAATCGCTCGCTGCAATACGCACGACGCGGAATAGATGCAGCTAGAACTGGCATCACAGTCATTCCTGTGGTTGTTCACGTTGTTCATAACCCCAGCATTCCTGAACAAAACATTTCAGAAGCACAAATTCGCAGTCAGATTGATGTTTTAAATCGCGACTTTCGCAAGCAAAACTCAGATATTGTCTCACTCCCGGCTGCTTTTCAGTCATTGGCAGCAGATACCCGAATTGAGTTTGTCCTAGCAACCACCGATCCCAATGGCAACCCCACTAATGGCATTACTCGAACTACCACTACTGCCACAGGATTTATTGATGACGATCGCGTCAAATCCGTGGCGACAGGTGGTGCGAATCCGTGGGCGAGCGATCGCTACTTAAACATTTGGGTGTGTTCCCTGAATGGCGGATTGCTGGGCTATGCTCAGTTCCCTGGTGGTTCTAGTGCCACTGATGGTGTAGTAATCACCCATACTGGCTTTGGTACTACTGGCACGGCAGCTGCGCCCTTTAACTTAGGCAGAACTACAACCCATGAAATTGGACACTGGCTGAATTTGCGCCACATTTGGGGAGACGATGGCGATGGGTGTAACGGTAGTGATTTTGTCAATGATACACCCAATCAAGCAGGACCAAACACTGGTCTCCCCAGTTTTCCCCATGTAACCTGTAGTAACGGTCCCAACGGTGATTTGTTCATGAACTATATGGACTACACCGATGATGCGGGTATGTTCATGTTTACCACAGGGCAGGTTGTGCGAATGCAAGCCGTGTTAGATAACGAACGAGCTAGTCTTGGTACTACACGCAGCGACGATAATTTCTACCAACTCCACAGCGGTGGTGCGATTTGGAAGTATACAGGAACTCCATGTTCGGGAGATAGCTGTCCAGGTTGGCAGAAGCTAGACAACAACCCAGCCACCGTTGCAATTGCAGCAAGTGGCAATAATTTCTATCAACTCCACAGCGGTGGTGCGATTTGGAAGTATACAGGAACTCCATGTTCGGGAGATAACTGTCCAGGTTGGCAGAAGCTAGACAACAACCCAGCCACCGTTGCAATTGCCGCCAGCGATGGTAATCTCTACCAACTCCACAGCGGTGGTGCGATTTGGAAGTACACAGGAACTCCATGTTCGGGAGATAACTGTCCAGGTTGGCAGAAGCTAGACAACAATCCAGCCACCGTTGCAATTGCCGCCAGCGATGGTAATCTCTACCAACTCCACAGCGGTGGTGCGATTTGGAAGTACAC